>DASWDC010000218.1:0-5254 GCA_036395655.1 Actinomycetota bacterium
CCTGCTGGACACCACCTTCTGGGGCGGCATGCGCGCCTGCGTCAAGGCGGCGGCGGTCTGCGAGACCTTCCAGCTCGGCATCGCCGTCCACTCCTCCGGCGAGCTGGGCGTGCAGCTCGCCACCATGCTGCACCTCGGCGCCGCCCTCCCGAACCTGACCCTCGCCGCCGACGCCCACTATCACCACCTGCGCGACGACGTCATCGAGGGCGGCAAGCTGCCCTACACCGATGGCCGCATCCGGGTCCCCACCGGGCCCGGCCTCGGCGTCCGCCTCGACCGGGAGCGCCTCGCCCGCTACGCCGAGCTGTACCGTGAACTCGGCGGCTACCCCTACGACCGCGACCCCGCCCGCCCCGGCTGGTATCCCCTGATCCCCAACGACCGCTGGGCCGACCCGGAGGTGGCGGCCACCCCGGATCTCGGCTGAGGTCAGTTCGCCCTGCGACGTTCCGCGCAGAGCTGTGGATAACCCTGTGGACAAGTACCCCCGATTCTGTGGATGAGCGGTTCGGGGTCTGTAGACAAAGAGCTAAAGCCTGTGGGCAGCTCCCGCCAGCCTGTGGATAACCTGCGCCTCCATTGACACGTAGCGGGCCACTCAGCGTGACCGCGGTGGCAGCGGGAGGCGTCCGCCCGGCTTGATGGTCTTCAGCGTCAGCTGGGAGCTGGTACGGGCCACGCCGCGGAGGCCGACCAGCTCGCTCATGTAGAGCCGCTCGTAGGCCTCCAGGTCCGCGACCGCCACCCACAGCAGGTAGTCGGGGTCGCCGAACATCCGCCGGCACTCGACCACCTCGTCGATGGCGGCGACGCCCGCCTCGAACGCCTCCATGGTGGCCTTGCGGTCCCCGACCGCCATGGTGACGTGGACCAGCACCTGGAAGGCGCTGCCGACCTTGGCGGGGTCGAGCACGGCCCGGTATCCGGTGATCACTCCGTCGGCTTCGAGGTTGCGGACGCGGCGCAGGCACGGCGAGGGGCTGAGGCCCACCCGCTCGGCCAGTTCGGCGTTGGAGAGGCGCCCGTCCTCCTGCAGCTGGACGAGAATTGCTCGATCAAGCGTATCCATAGCAGAAGATGCTAACACAAGGCAATCATACGGCAGAATTTGGCACCACCTTCGCCTGATTCTGCGCTACGGTTGCGTCACGGCGAGGCGCCAGCTCCGCCGGGAACGTGGCCAAACGGCAGCGAGGAGGCCGCCATGATCCAGGGGATCAGCAAGGTCGTCGTGCCCGTGGACGACCAGGAACGCGCCAAGCGGTTCTGGACCGAGCGCATGGGCTTCACGCTCACGACCGACGAAGCCTACGGCGACGAGCGCTGGGTCGAGGTCACCCCACCGGACAAGACCGTGACCCTGGTGCTGGCACTGCGCCAGCCCAGCGAACCCCGCCCAGAAGTCCCCGAGACGATGCCGCACTCGCCGGTGATGTTCGCCTGCGACGACATCCAGCGGACCCACCAGGAGCTGCGCGACCGCGGGGTCGGCTTCCCAACTCCGCCGACCGAGATGCCCTTCGGCTGGTGGTCGCTGTTCGAGGACGACGGCGGCACCCGCTACGCCCTCGAGCAGCGCTCCTGACCCGGCCGGCAGAGCAGCGGGGCATGGCCGTCGTGAAGACCAGGCTCTGCCGGGCTCAGCGGTCCGGCAGAGCCACCGCGAGACGGGCGAGGAGGCCGCCGTCGACCAGGTGGGCGGAGCCGGTGATGAAGGAGGCGCGGGGGCTGGCGAGGAAGGCGACCAGCTCGGCGACCTCGGCGGGGGTGGCGACCCGGCCAAGGGGGTGCATGCGGCCCCAGTCGGCGACCAGGTCGGCGGCGGGCCGGTCGCCGCGGAACTGGTCGGCGGCCCAGCGCAGCATCGGGGTGTCGACCGAGCCGGGGCAGACCGCGGTGACGCGGATGCCGTCGCGGGCGTGGTCGACGGCCATCGCGCGGGTAAGGGCGTTGATCGCGCCTTTGCTGGCCGTATAGGCCGCGACCCCGGTCTGGGTCTGGAACGCCTGCACCGAGGAGAGGTTGACGATCGCACCGCCGCCGCGCCGCCGCAGCTCGGGGACGGCCGCCTTGCAGACCAGGAAGATCCCCTTGAGGTTGACCGCCAGGACGCGGTCCCATTCGGCCTCGTCGGTCTCCTCGACGGTCCCGTAGCGCTGGATGCCGGCGCAGTTGGCCACCACGTCGAGCCCGCCGTGGCGCTCCACCGCGACGGCGACCAGGCGCTCCACATCGGCGGCGACGGTCACGTCGGCCTCGACGCCGCGCACGGCGAGCCCCCTGTCCCGCAGGGCGGCCTCGGCCTCGCCGACGCTGGCGCCGACGCCGCAGAAGACCACCTCCGCGCCAGCCTCCGCCAGGCGCTCGACCGTGGCCCGGCCGATCCCGAGGGACCCGCCGCTCACCAGCGCCACCTTGCCGCTGAACTCACCCATGCCCAGCCTGCCTCCTCCTGCCGCAGCGTCCACCCGCGGCGTCCACGTCTGGTCTCGCGCAGCAAGCCTAGCGGCAAGGCCGCCCACTGGGACCGGGACGGTTACCGGGCGGAGCGGGTGAGGCGGCGGCCATGGGAGCCGGCGACCAGCTCGCCGCCCTTGCCCGTGGGGTCGCTGAGCAGGTCGCTGGCGAGCCGCGCGATGAACTCGGCGGCCTCGGCGCGGCATTCCGGCGACCAGTCGGCGAGCTGCTCAGCGAGGCAGTCGCGGCGCGCGGCGACCAGCTGATCGACCGCGCTGTGGCCTGCGCCGGTCAGGGCGAGCGGCTCGTGCTCGCCCGCCAGCGTGACCAGGCCGGCACCCATCAGGCGGCCGAGATGGCGCCGCAGCGCCCTGACCGGCACCCGCAGGCGCTCGACGAGCGCGTCGGCGTCGCTGCCCTCGTGCTCGCCGACCCGCAGCAGCAGCCAGCAGGCGGCAGGGTCCAGCCGGAGCCCGGCCTTGGCGGCGAGGCTCTGGTAGACGACACGGTGGTTCTCCCTGCGGGCGAGCACGCTGAGGGCCCGCTGGATCTCCTCCAGCGAGGAGGGCGAGGCCGGCATCGCGAAGGTCTCGCCGCTGCCGGTCGCCCCGGCGGTGGGGCGCAGGGGCCTCTCCGGCAGCAGCAGGGCCAGGAGGAACCCGAGCACCGCGACGGGGAGCGCCGAGCGGAACACCGACTGGATGGAGTTGCTGTAGGCCAGCTCGACACCCGACCGCACCGCCGCCGGGAGCCCCGCCAGCTGCGACGGCTGCAGGCTTGTCCCGGCGGCGCCGAGCTGGGCCGCGGCACTGGCCGGCAGCAGCGAGTGGAGGTTGGCCTGCAGCCGGCTGGCGAAGACGGTGCCGAACACCGCCACGCCGAACGACCCGCCGACCGAGCGGAAGAAGGTCGTCGCCGAGGTGGCGGCGCCGAGGTCGCGGTACTCGACGGCGTTCTGCACCACCAGCACCAGCACCTGCATGACCATGCCGAGCCCAAGGCCGAGCACCAGCATGCCCAGGCTGGAGCGAAGCACGCTGCTGCTCGGCTCCAGGCGCGAGAGCAGCAGCAGCCCGACCGCCAGCACCGCCGTCCCGGCGATCGGGAAGACGCGATAGCGCCCACGGCGGCTGATCAGCTGTCCACTGGCGATCGAGGTGAACAGCAGCCCCAGCATCATCGGCAGCATGCGCAGGCCCGAGACGGTCGGCGAGGCGCCCTGCACGATCTGGAGGAACAGCGGCAGGAAGGTGACCGCGCCGAACAGGCCGAAGCCGACCACGAAGCTGATGGCGCCGGCGAGGCTGAAGACCCGGCTCTGGAACAGCCCGAGCGGAAGCACCGGCTCGGCGGCGCGGCGCTCGGCGGCGACGAACCCGAGCAGCAGCGACCCCACCCCGCAGCCGAGTGCGGCGATCTGCCACGAGCGCCACGGGTAGGTCGTCCCGCCGAAGGTGGTGAGCAGCACCAGGCAGGTGGCGGCACCACCGAGCAGCACGGTGCCGAGGTAGTCGACGGTGTGCTGGACACGCCGCTCAGGCTGGCGCAGCACCAGCGTGGTCACCACCAGCGCCACCGCCCCGACCGGCAGGTTGACGTAGAAGACCCAGCGCCAGGACAGGTTGTCGACGAAGAAGCCGCCGAGCAGCGGTCCGGCCACGCTCGCCAGCCCGAACACCGCGCCGAAGATCCCCTGGTAGCGGCCCCGGTCGCGGGGCGGCGCCAGGTCCCCGACGATCCCCTGGGCGGTCACCAGCAGCCCGCCGCCGCCGAGGCCCTGCAAGGCCCGGAAGGCGATCAGCTGGTCCATGCCGCGGCTCAGCCCGGCCAGCGCCGAGGCCGCCAGGAACAGCACGATCGCGCCCTGGAACAGGGGCTTGCGGCCATACAGGTCGCCGAGCTTGCCCCACAGCGGCGTGGACACGGTGGAGGCCAGCAGGTAGGCGGTGACCACCCAGGAGAGATGGTCGAGGCCGCCGAGGTCGCCGACGATCGTGGGCAGCGCGGTGGCCACGATCGTCTGGTCGAGGGCGGCCAGCAGCATGCCGAGCACCAGGCCGCTGAACGCCACCAGGATCTCGCGGTGCGGCGGCGCCTCCACTTCGCTCATCCGGCTCGCGCTCCCATCGTTATCGATCCGTTGCCGCTGCTGTGGTCATCGGATCGGCACGCTGGCGAGCTGAGCGAAAGCTCCAAAGGCTCAGGAAACGCGGCGAACGACTGGCGAGGCGGGAGGTTCCGAACAGGAACGCGCTCAGCGGCATCCCCCAACTCCGCCGCGAGCTCGCGCGCCCCCAGTCGCGCGGCCTGTTCTCCGTCCCGCCTCGCCGGGTGGTTCGGTGCTGCCGGCTTCTCTAACCCTTCCCACCCGAGGGCGAGGCCCAAACCAGCTCGATTGACCGCCCGCAGGATAGGATGCGCGGATGGAACCGAACGGGGGGAAGCCGACGGCCAAGCCGACGGCGCGCTGGCGGACCTGGCTGCGGCTGGCTCTGGTGGCGCTGTTCCTGGTGTTTGTGGTGGTGCTGCTGGTCAAGCAGTGGCCGCAGGTCCGGCCGCTGCTGCGGCGCCTCGACCCGGCCGCGATCGTGGCGGCCACCGCGGCGGTGCTCGCCGGGGTCTTCGGCACATTCCGGGCCTGGCGGGCGGTGCTCGCCGACCTCGGCTCGCCGCTGCCGCAGGCGGCCGGGATGCGGGTGTTTTTCCTCGGCCAGCTGGGCAAGTACCTGCCTGGCTCGGTCTGGCCGGTGCTGGCACAGATGGAGCTGGGGCGCGACTACGAGGTGCCCGAACG
>DASWDC010000219.1:0-12069 GCA_036395655.1 Actinomycetota bacterium
CGTTGCCGGATCGAGGGCGGGGCCTGCCTGAGCGTCGCCGGGGCGGCCGCCGTGCGGGGGCAGGGCGCCACGCTGGCCATCGCCAGGGGCGGCGCCCGCGTCGTTGCCGTCGGAACCATCGGAACCATCGGGCCGGTTGGGGCGGGAACCGCCGGGCCCGGCGGGGTCAGGGTCGTCGTCGTCGGGCCCGGCGCCGAGGATGCGGTCCAGTTCCCGCTCGTCGAGGCCGGGGCTGTCCATGGGGCCGCGGCGGCGGCGGTGCGGCAGCGCGAGCAGGGCGGCGCTGCGGACGTCGGCGACCTCGACCTGGTCGCGGCCTGCCCAGGCGGCCAGGGCCATGGCGGTCTTGGCGCACACGATGTCGCCGCGCAGGCCGTCGACACCGAACGCGGCGCACACCTCGGCGATGCGGGCGAGCAGCTCGTCGGGCAGCTGCACGGCGGCCAGGCGGGCACGGGCCGCGGCGATCCGCCCGGTGAGGGCAGCGTCCGCACCGGCGAACGCGGCGGCGAACGCGGCGGGGTCGGCCTCGTAGGCGAGGCGGCGGCGGACCACCTCGACCCGGTCGGCGACGGCGGCGTTGCCGCGCACCTCCACGGTGACGGCGAAGCGGTCCAGCAGCTGCGGCCGCAGCTCGCCCTCCTCCGGGTTCATCGTCCCGACCAGCAGGAAGCGGGCGGCGTGGCGCACGCTGACGCCTTCGCGCTCGACGTAGTTGGTGCCGAGCGCGGCGGCGTCCAGGAGCAGGTCGACCAGGTGGTCGCCGAGCAGGTTCACCTCGTCGACGTAGAGGATGCCGCGGTGGGCGGCGGCGAGCAGGCCCGGCTCGAAGACGCGCCGGCCCTCTCCCAGCGCCTGCTCCAGGTCGAGAGAGCCGGCCACCCGGTCGGTGCTGGCACCGACCGGCAGCTCGACCAGTGGGACCGGCCGGCGTTTGGCGGGCGCGTCCGCCGGGTGCGGGCCGGCGGGGCAGGCCGGGTCGGGCGCTGCTGGGTCGCAGTTGAAGGGGCAGCCGCCGACCACCTCGATCTCGGGCAGCAGCCGGGCGAGGCCGCGGACCGCGGTGGACTTGGCGGTGCCCTTCTCCCCCCGGACCAGCACCCCGCCGATCGCCGGGGAGACCGCGTTGAGCAGCAGCGCCAGGGTCAGGTCGGGCTGCCCGACCAGAGCCGAGAACGGGTACGGCGCGGTGCCGGTGCCCAGCCCTCGCCGCTCAGCCTGAGCTTCAGCTTCAGCCACCACGTTCCTCCAGTTCGCCTTCAAGTTCCAGGTAGGTGGCCTGGAGCCGGCCAATTGTCTCCGGGTCGGGGGCGTCCCACAGCTTCCGGTCGGCCGCCTCCAGCAGCCGCTCGGCGATGGCGCGCAGCGCCCACGGGTTGGCGGTGCGCAGGAACGCGCCGTTCTCCTGGTCAAGGACGTAGCGTTCGCTGACCGCCTGGTACATCCAGTCCTCGACCACGCCGGTGGTGGCGTCGTAGCCGAACAGGTAGTCGACGGTGGCGGCCAGCTCGAAGGCGCCCTTATAGCCGTGGCGGCGCATCGAGGCGATCCAGCGGGGGTTGAGGACCCGGGCGCGCACCACCCGGCGGACCTCTTCGGCGAGCGTGCGGGTCCGCACCCGCGCGGGATCGGCCGAGTCGCCGATGTAGGCGTGGGGCGCGCCGCCGAGCGCGCGCACGGCGGCGACCATGCCGCCGTGGTACTGGAAGTAGTCGTCGGAGTCGAGCAGGTCGTGCTCGTCGGTGTCGACGTTCTTGGTGGCCACGCGGATGCGCGCGAAGTTGGTCCGCATCGCCTCCAGCGCCGGCGCGCCGTCCAAGCCGCGGCCGTAGGCGTAGCCGCCCCAAACCTCGTAGACCTTGACCAGGTCGGCCTCGGTGCGCCAGTTGCGCGCGTCGATCAGCGGCAGCAGGCCGGCACCGTAGGCACCCGGTTTGGACCCGAAGACGCGGGTGGTGGCGCGGCGTTCGTCGGCGCCGGCGGCGCGGTCGGCGCGGGCGTGCTTGGCCAGGTAGTTGACCTCGTCGGGCTCGTCCAGGCCGGCGACCAGGGTGACCGCGTCGTCGAGCAGGGCGACCAGGTTTGGGAAGGCGTCGCGGAAGAAGCCGCTGATGCGCACGGTGACGTCGATGCGGGGCCGGCCAAGCTCCCCGGGTGGGACCGCCTCCAGGCCGGTGACCCGGCGCGACTCGGGGTTCCAGCGGGGCCGGACGCCGAGCAGCGCGAGGATCTCGCCGATGTCGTCGCCCTGGGTGCGCATCGCCGAGGTGCCCCAGACCACGATCCCGACGGTCTCCGGCCAGTCGCCCTGCCCGTCCGCCTCGATCCCGGCCTGGCCCTGGTCGCGGTCCGTGCGCCAGCGGCGCAGCAGGTCGTCGGCGAGGCGCCGCCCGGTGGCGTAGGCCAGTTCCGAGGGCAGGCCCTTGGGGTCGACCGAGTAGAAGTTGCGCCCGGTCGGCAGCACGTCGACCCGCCCGCGCGTCGGCGCCCCGGACGGTCCTGCCGGGACGAAGCGGCCGTCGAGCGCGCGGACCAGGTTGACCAGCTCGTCGCTGGTGCGCTCCAGCCGGGGCACGACCTCGCGGGCGGCGAAGGCGAGCACGCGGGCCACCGCAGCCGCCGCCGCCTCCAGCTGGATCCCTGCTTCGGGGTCAGGGTGGAGGATGCGGCTGGTGACGGCGGCGGCTTGCTCGGGATCCCAGCGGGCCTCGTCCATCGCGGCGAGCAGCGCCATGCTGGCGGCCTCCAGCTGGTCGAGCCGCTGGCGGTCGCCAGCCTTCAGCAGCGCCGCCTCGTCCAGGCCGGCCGCCGCGGCGACGGCGGCGCGCAGCCCCGGCAGGCCGGCGCTGCCCAGCCGCAGGATCGCGGCGAGCAGGCCGAGGCGCTGCTCCCCGGCGGGCGCCTGGCCGAGGATGTGGAGGCCGTCGCGGATGCGGGCGTCCTTGATCTCGCAGAGGTAGCCGTCCAGGTGCAGGACGAACTCGTCGAAGGAGTCGTCGCCCGGCGGTGCCTCCACGCCGAGGTCGCGGTGCAGCTCGGCGGTGCGGACCAGCTCCCAGATCCGGCCGCGGACCTCTGCCAGCTTGGCGGGGTCGAGCGCCTGCACCTGGGCGTGCTCGTCGAGGAGCTGTTCGAGCCGGGCGAGGTCGTCGTAGGTCTCGGCCCGCTGCATCGGCGGGACCAGATGGTCGATCACCACCGCGTGGGCGCGGCGCTTGGCCTGGGTGCCCTCGCCGGGGTCGTTGACGATGAACGGGTAGACCAGCGGCAGCGGCCCGAGCACCGCGTCCGGCGCGCACGCCGCCGACAGGCCGAGGCCCTTGCCGGGCAGCCACTCCAGGGTGCCGTGCTTGCCGAGGTGCACGATCGCGTCGGCGCCGAAGCCGTCCTCGTGCCGCAGCCACCAGTAGGCGGCCAGGTAGTGGTGCGAGGGTGGCAGCTCGGGGTCGTGGTAGATGGCGATCGGGTTCTCGCCGAAGCCGCGTGGCGGCTGGATCGCCAGGAACAGGTGCTCGCTGAGGCACAGCCCCGCGAGCACGATCGCGTCGCCGTCGACGTACAGCTCGCCGGGCGGCTCGCCCCAGTGGCGCACCACGGCCGCGCGCAGCGGCTCGGTGAGCGTCTGGAACCAGCGGGCGTAGGCGGCCGCGTCGATCCGGCCGCTGGCGCCGGCGAGCTGCCCCTCGGTGAGGAACTCGCTGTCGTGGCCGCCGGCGGCGATCAGCCGGTGGATCAGCGCGTCCCCGTCGGTGGGGACCTCGCCGGTGTCGTAGCCGGCGTCCCGCAGCGCCGCGAGCAGCCGCAGCGCGCTGGCGGGGGTGTCGAGGCCGACGGCGTTGCCGACTCGGGCGTGCTTGGTCGGGTAGTTGGAGAGCATCAGCGCCACGCGCTTGGCGGCGTTGGGGGTGTGCCGCAGCCGCGCGAGGCGGGTGGCGATGGCGGCGAGCGCGGCGGCCCGCTCCGGGTCGGCGCGGTAGACCAGCGCGCCACTGTCCGACCTGGACGCACCGCTGTCGTTGTGCGCCGCTCCCGGTGCGCTTACCTCGCCACCGATGGGTTCCTTGAAGGAGAACGGCACGCCGATGATGCGGCCGTCGAACTCGGGGATGGCGACCTGCATGGCGGCGTCCAGCGGCGACAGCCCGCCGCGGGAGGCGAGCCAGGCCGCGCGCGTGGAGGTGGCGCAGATCCCCTGCACGATCGGCACGTCGAGGGCGTCGAGCGCGGGGACCTGCCAGCCGTCCGGGTCGGCGGCGTCGGCGGCGTGGGAACCGCCGGCCGCCAGGACGGTGACGATCAGCGCGTCGGCGCTGTGGGCGGCGAGCAGCTCGCAGGCGGCCACGCGGCCGGTGGGGTCGGGCCGCAGCGAGTAGCAGAACAGCGGCAGCGGGTTTGCCCCGGCGGCCTCCAGCGCCTCGACGAGGGTGTCGACGAAGGCGGTGTTCCCGCTCATCCAGTGGGTGCGGTAGAAGACCACCCCGACGGTCGGCCGTTCCGGCTGGTGGCGGTCGAGCAGCTCGGGCCGGTACAGCCCGGCCTCGGGCAGGACGGCCGGCGGCTCGAAGCCGAAGCCGCCGTACAGCAACCTGTCCGCCACGAAGCGGAACAGGTTCGCCATGTTGGCGACGCCACCGTGACGGAGGTATTCGAAGGCCTCGGCGACCACCCCGGCCGGCGCGGTCGAGGCCGCGGCCAGCTCGGCGTCCGGCTCGGCCTCACCCCCGAAGGCGAGCAGCGGCATCCCGGCGGCGTGGCAGTCGGCGGCAAGCTGGTCGAACCCGGCCGGCCAGGCACGCCGGCCGCCGAGCAGCCGCACCAGCACCACCTTCGCCTCCCCGAGCTCGACGGTGGCGGGGCTGGCGGGGTCCGCGGTCGGGTTGGCGGCGCGCACCGGCGGAAAGGCGCCGGGGAGGGTGGCGCGGGCGCGGCGTGCCGCCAGGATCTCGGTGTCGGCGGTGGTGAGGAACAGGATCACCGCGCGCCTCCAACCTGTGGGTAACCCGGGACGGCGCCATGCTCGATGAGGCGGTCGAGGGCGGCGGTGTCGGCGTGCTCGGCGATCAGGTCGCCGAGGGCGTCGAGGCGCTCGGCGCGGACGGCGGCGAACGGGCGATCGCCGGGGATCCAGTCGAGGCCGCGCTCGGCCGCGACCCAGGTGAGGAAGGCGCGGCGGAAGGCGTCGCCCTCGAAGATGCCGTGCCAGGCAAGTCCGGCCACCGTGCCCTGGCGGCAGCCCTGGTCGCCGCTGGTGCTGGCGAGCACCGGCTCGCCGCCGAAGCGGCGGATGCGGCCGTGGTGGATCTCGTAGCCGGCCGCTGGGACGCCGCCGTACGCGGGGGCGGTTCCGGTCGGGTTCGCGAGCGTCTTGGTGGCGGCGAACACGGTCTCGACGGGGAGCAGGCCGAGCCCGGCGACCTCGCCGGCATCGCTCTCGACGGCGTCCCGGTCGGCGATCCGGCCGCCGAGCATCTGGTAGCCGCCGCAGATCCCGAGCGTCGGGAGGCCGCGCCGTGCCCGGGTGGCGATCGCTTGGTCGAGGCCGCGGGCGTGCAGCCAGGCGAGGTCGTCGACGGTCGCCTTGCTGCCGGGAAGCACGGCGAGGTCCGCGCTGAGCAGCTCCGCCGGCGACTGGGTGAAGCGGACCACCACGCCCGGCTCGGCGGCGAGCGCGTCGAAGTCGGTGAAGTTCGACAGCCAGCGCAGCCGCGCGACGGCCACCACCAGCGAATCCGCGCCGAGCGGCGGCAGCGCACCGTCGCGGGGCGCCTCCAGCGCCAGCGAGTCCTCCACGTCGAGCCACAGCCCGCGCCGCCACGGCAGCACCCCGAGCACCGGGCGGCCGGTGAGGGCGCGGAGCTGCTCCAGGCCGGGCGCGAGGATCGCCTGGTCGCCCCGGAACTTGTTGATCAGGAACCCGGCGACCAGCGCCTGGTCGGCGGCGTCGAGCAGGGCGAGGGTACCGAACAGGCTGGCGAACACCCCGCCGCGGTCGATATCGCCGACCACCACTACCGGCAGGCCCGCCGCGCGTGCCAGACCCATGTTGACCAGGTCGCCGTCGCGGAGGTTGATCTCGGCTGGGCTGCCGGCGCCCTCGCAGACGACCACGTCGAAGCGTTGCCGCAGGTCCGCCAGCGCCTCCAGGACCACGCCGCGGAGCCGAGGCTTGAGCTGCTGGTACGAGCGGGCGTCCACGGTGGTGAACGGCTCCCCCATCACCACCACCTGGCTGACGCGCTCGCCGGCCGGCTTGAGCAGGATGGGGTTCATCGCCGCCTCGGGCGTGGCACCGGCGGCGGCGGCCTGCGCGACCTGCGCCCGGCCGATCTCGGCGCCGTCGGGGGTGACCGCGGAGTTGAGCGCCATGTTCTGTGCCTTGAACGGTGCGACCTTGAGCCCGCGCCGCGCCAGCCAGCGGCAGATCCCAGCGACGACGACGCTCTTGCCCGCGTCCGAGGCGGTCCCGGCGACCAGCAGCGCGCCGCTCACCGGGACCGCTTCCGCTGCCGGAGCGCCGTGGTGAGGGCGGCCAGCGCCACGGCGAGTGCCACGGTCGCGACGCTCACCTGGCGGGAGAGGCGCACCGCGCGGTCCACGTCGTCGGGGCCGGGCGCGGGTCCGTCGCCGAGGGTGGGGCGCTGCTCGACCTGGTCGCCGTAGCGGTTGCGGCCGCCCAGCCGCACGCCGAGGGCGCCGGCGAAGGCGGCCTCCATGCGGCCGGCGTTGGGGCTTGGGTGAGCGGTGCCGTCGCGGCGCAGGACTCGCCAGGCCCGCCAGCGGTCGCCGTCGCTGGCGCCAGTGGCGGCGAGCAGGCAGGCGAGCACCGCGCCGAGGCGTGCGGCCGGCCAGGTGAGCAGGTCGTCGAGGCGCGCGGCGGCCCAGCCGAAGCGGAGATAGCGGGAGCTGCGGTGGCCGACCATCGCGTCCAGGGTGTTGGCGGCCCGGTAGGCGGCCACGCCGGCCGGGCCGGCGAGGGCGCCCCACAGCAGCGGGCCGACCACCGCGTCGGCGGTGTTCTCCGCCACCGACTCGATCGCGGCGCGGCACAGCTCGACGCCGTCGAGCCTGCTCGGGTCGCGCCCGACCAGGGAGGGGGCGAGCTGGCGGGCGCGCTCCAGGTCCCCCTCCCGGACCGCCTCGCCGAGCTGGCGGGCGGTGCGGGCCAGCGAGCGCCCGCCGAGTGCGGTCCAGGTGAGCCCGGCGAGCAGCAGTGCCCGCGCCAGCGGCCGCTGGCGAAGGCGCGCGTCAGCCAGCGCCGCGGCGGTCGCGGCGCCGCCGACCAGCACGAGGGTGTAGGCGGTGCCCGCGGCCCGCGACGGGCGCCAGACACGCCGCTCCAGCACGACCGCGGCCTGGCCGAAGCCGGCCACCGGGTGGCCGCGCCGCGGGTCGCCCAGGAACTGATCGGCGAGCGCGCCCGCCAGCAGGCCGGCTGGAGCGACGCCCCTGGTGCGCGCCATCAGGTGGCCGTCCAGTTGACCCGGGCGAGCGCCCAGCCACGCTCGCGGCGATGCAGGACCGTGAGGGAGGCGGGGGCGATGTCGATGCGCCAGAAGGCGGCGGGCGGTGCGCCGAGGACGAGCAGCGCCGCGGCACGTACCCAGCCGCTGTGGGTGACCGCGACGGTGGCGCCGCGCGCGGCTCCGGTCCTGATCCCGCCGCCGTCCTGGTCCTCGTCGCCGTTGCTGTCGCTGCCGAGGATGCGGGTGTGCAACTGGTCGAGACAGGCGCTGACCCGGGTGAGCAGGTCGCGGCGGGACTCGCCGCCGGGCGGGCGCGCGTCGGGGTCCTCGAGCCAGGCGGCGAGGCGCTCCGGGTCGCGGTCGGCGACCTCGTCGAGGGTGAGTCCCCGCCACGCGCCCGCGTCGGCGTCGGCGAGCGCCTCTTCGACGGTGGCATCGAGGCCGGCCGCGGCGGCGGTCTGGCGGGCACGCAGGGCCGGGCTGGTGAGCACCTGGCCCGCCCGCCGCGGCTGCAGGCAGGGAACGTGGGTGAGGGCGCCCGCGTCGCGCTCCCCACGCGCGACCAGGGGCTCGTCGTCGGGGAACGCCGCCCGCAGGGTCGCCGCGGTTGCCGCGCTGCGCAGCAGGATCAGCCGGGCCACAGGCTTCAGCTCCCCGCGAGCCGCGGCCGCTCCACCGGCGCCGCGGCGCCGTCGCGCTCGCTGTCGGTGGCGCTGCCGGCTTGGCGCTGGCGCTGCTCGGCGCGGGCTGACAGCCAGCCGAAGCTCACGCCCAGCAGCAGCCACAGCAGCGCGGCACCCGCGGCCGAGACCTCTCGCGCCTGCCACAGCAGCGCGGCCGGCAGGGCGGTCGCCTCAGCGGTGTCGGGCAGCAGCACCCACGCACCGGCGACCACCGCGAGGTAGGCCGTGCCGACCAGCACCTGCCGGGTCTCGCGGCGCATGCCGTCGCGGGCCAGCCAGCGAGCCAGCAGCCAGGCGCCCACGGCGGCGCCGACTGAGACCGCGAGCATGATGAGGTACAGCCGCTGCCGCTCCGGCGCGGTCGCCGCGCTGCCCATCCCCGGCGGGTTGGCCGGGTACTTGAGGAACGGGACCAGCCACAGCGCCGCGAAGCACACGCCGGCGAGCCGCAGCGAGCGGTCCCAGCCGCTGTGAGCGGCCAGGCGCGGGCCAAGCAGGGCGTAGACGACGGTGAACAGCGCGCCGAGGGCGATCCCGAACAGGCTCACCCCGACGACCAGGCCGACCCGCTGGGTGCTCCGCGAGAAGACCTGCATGGTATGCGTCCCGGCGGGGACGGTCTCATAATGCAGCGCCTGCTGGATGACCGGCTCGCCGACCAGCAGGTAGAAGACGCCAGCGACCAGGCCGGCCAGCAGGCCGGCGATCAGGCCGCGGCGCAGCAGCGAAGCCACGACGGCGCTCCTTGTGACGGTTCCTGGCTCGTTTGGCGCTTGCTCGGGGCCACCTCGTGCGTGTCAGTGGCAGGGGAAGCCGAGCAGGTGCCGCGCGTCGTGGAAGAACTCGTGCAGGTAGTTGCCGCTGGCGGCGGCCTTCCCGAGGGCCGGCTCCAGGAGTTGGCCCTGGTCGTAGCCGATCGCGAAGACCAGCAGCGCGACCAGTCCGACGGCGACCCAGGCCCACCAGGGAACGGGGACGCCGAGCGGGCGGGACGGGCTGGGGCTGGCGCTGGGGCCAGGGATCGCTGCCGCCGCCGATGTTGGCGAAGCCATTGGCTCTGAACCTCCTCGGGGTCCTGCGCCCCGGTCGGACGGGCGGCGACGGCCAGTATCCTGGCTCCCGGATCGGCGCTCGCCTCCGCCTTCCCACCCTGGAGGGGCAGTGGCACGGATGAAGCTCGCTCCCCGGTTACAGTGGCGCGACCGCGCCGGACTCGCACCGGCTTCCTGGTTCACGTCGCCAACGGCGCCAGCGGCACCGTGGCCGGAACCTACGTGGCCGCCCAGCGCCTGTCAAGCACGCAACTCCCCACATCACGGGAGGCAGCGCCTCAACGAGCATCCTCGCGGTCGCGCTGGCGCTTGTAGGCCTGCCATCTGGTGAGCAGACCGTCGATGTCGGCCGCGACGAAGCGATAGAAGTCACGCATCTCCGCGATCCGCGCACCGGCGGGCGTGCCCGGACCGCCGGTCGCCGCCACGCCCTCGTCGGTGAGGTCGGCGAGCGTCTTCATCATCCCGCGCCGGACGATATTGGCCTCGTAGAAAGGATCGTCGGGAAGGCGGTAACGGTCGCGGCGAGTCCCCGGGACCGGCTCGCGGGCGAGCAGCCCCAACTGCATCAGGTAGCGCACCGCTCCGGAGATCGCCGCGGGGCTGACGTCCAGCCGCTCCGCCAGGTCGGCGGCGCTGAGCGAGGGCTCGTCCATGCTCATCATGGTCATCAGCACCCGTGCCGCCATACGGGCGAAGCCCCACTCGGCGAACTGCATCGCCATGTGCTCGACGAAGCGGCGAACCGCCTCCTCGTCGCGGGTCCTGGAAGTCTGGTCAGGCATGCACGGCTCCTGCCTGTTGCTTGTCTCGCTGTCGGCCTGCCTGTCAATACCACAGCTGGCGCTCCATAAGTTTAACAAACTAATCATGATTTACAAGGTTATGAATGAAATGTAGCCTGCTGCTACCAGACTGCCCTCGCTCGATGGAGGCGAGACATCATGACGGAGGACGCGATCAGCGTTTCCGGGCTGCACAAGCGCTTCGGCCAGACCCACGCGCTCGACGGGCTCGACCTCACCGTCCGAACTGGCGAAGTGCACGGCTTCCTCGGTCCGAACGGTGCCGGGAAGACCACCACCATCCGCATCCTGCTCGGCCTGCTGCGCCCCAACGGGGGCAGCGCCGAGCTGCTCGGCGGCGATCCCTGGCGCGACGCCGTCGCCCTGCACCGGCGCCTGGCCTACGTGCCCGGCGACGTGACCCTGTGGCCCAACCTCACCGGCGGGGAGATCGTCGACCTGCTCGGCCGGCTTCGCGGCGGCCTCGACCAAAAACAGCGCGACGCGTTGCTGGAGCGCTTCGACCTGGACCCCACCAAGAAGGCCCGCGCCTACTCCAAAGGCAACCGGCAAAAAGTCGCGCTGGTCGCCGCGCTCGCCGCCGACGTCGAGCTGCTGCTGCTCGACGAGCCGACCGCGGGGCTCGACCCGCTCATGGAGGCGGTGTTCCGCGAGACCGTCGAGGAGGCCAAGCGGGCCGGCCGGACCATCCTTCTGTCCAGTCACATCCTGGCCGAGGTCGAAGCCATCTGCGACCGGGTGAGCATCATCCGCAACGGCCGCAACGTCGAGACCGGCACCCTCGCCGAGCTGCAGCACCTCACCCGCACCTCGGTGATCGCCGAGACCGCCCGCCCGATCCCGGACCTCTCCGACCTCCCGGGCGTCCACGACCTGGAGCGCAACGGGACCAGGATCCGCTGCCAAGTGGACACCGCCGAGTTGAACGGGGTCCTGCGGCGCCTCACCGAAGCCGGCGTCCTCACCCTGACCAGCCGCCCGCCGACGCTGGAGGAGCTGTTCCTGCGCCACTACGGCGACCAGGGCGACCAGGAGGACTCCGAGCCGGACTCGGGCGTGGGCAAGCCGGTGGAGGTGGGCTGAGATGAGGAGCCTTACGGGCACCAGAACGTTGCTGAAGCTGGCGCTGCGCCGCGACCGCGTGGTGATCCCAGCGTGGGTGTATGGGGTCGCGTCGCTGGTCCTGTCGACCGCCTATGGCTTCAAGAAGCTGTTCCCGACCCCGGCGGAGCGCCTGCAGTTCGCCGCCGGCATCGCCGGCAAGGCGACCTTCAAGGCGCTGTACGGCCCCGCGTTCGACCTCTCCACCACCGGCGGGCTGACGGCCTGGCGCATCACCGGCACTGCCGCCACCTTCGCGGGGCTGATGGGCCTGCTGCTCGCCGTCCGCCACACCCGCGCCGAGGAGGAGGCCGGCAGGACCGAGCTGCTCGGCGCGACCGTCGTCGGCCGCCACGCCGGGCTCGCCGCGGCGCTGCTGGTGGTCGTGATCGCCAACCTGGCGCTGGCCGCGCTGGTGACGCTCGGGCTGGCCGCGCTCGGCCTGCCGCTGGCGGGCTCGGCCGCGATGGCGCTCGGCCTCGCCTCGGTCGGCTGCGTCTTCGGCGCGGTCGCGGCCGTGTGCGCCCAGGTCGCCACCACCCCCCGGGGCGCGAGCGGCGCGGCCGGAGCGCTGCTCGGGCTGGCCTTTATCCTGCGGGCGGCGGGCGACAACGGGGACGGCACGCTCTCGTGGCTCTCCCCCATCGGATGGGCGCAGCGCGTCCAGCCGTTCGCCACTGAACGGTGGGCGGTGTTCGCGCTGCCGCTGCTGCTGACCGCCGTGCTGGTGCCGGTCGCGGTGGCGCTGGCCGCCCGGCGCGACCTCGGCGCGGGCATGCTGGCGCAGCGGCCAGGGCGCCCTGCCGCCTCGCGCTGGCTGCGCAGCCCCTGGGGGCTCGCGTGGCGGCTGCAGCGGGGTTCGCTGCTCGGCTGGACGGTCGGGTTCGCCGTTGCGGGCGTCGTCTTCGGCTCGGTGGCCAAGGACGTCGCCAGTCTGGGCGACCAGGTCGCCAAGTTCCTCCAG
>DASWDC010000220.1:0-1557 GCA_036395655.1 Actinomycetota bacterium
TGGTCGAGACCTACATGAGCTACCTGCGGCGCAAGGTCGACCGCTTCGACCCGCCGCTGCTGCGGACGGTGCGCGGCGTCGGCTACACCCTGCGGCTGCCGAAGCCGCGGGCGTAGGCGGGGAGGCCGGCGGTGTCGCCGCACGCGAGACTCCACAGGGACCTGACGGTCTCGCTGCGTGCCCGGCTGATCAGCCGGCTGCTGCTGCTGCTCGCGGCGGGCCTGATCGCTGCGGCGGTGTGCACCTCGCTGCTGCTGCGCTCGTTCCTGATCGCACGGCTCGACCGCCAGCTCGGCTCGGTCGCGACCGCCACCGAGAGCTACGTCGCGAGCTGGCGGGGACCAGGACTGCCGCCGTTCGACCCCAAGAGCGACTTCGGCGTGGCGATGTCGCAGCTCGGCGTGCTGCCAACGTTCGCGGAGCTCCGCGGCCCGGACAATCGGGTCCTCCTGCCCCTTTCGTCCAAAAGCCACCCCACGCCGCCCCTGCCGGCGGTGCTGCCGGTCGGTCCGCCGACCGCGGCCAACCCGTCCGGCCAGCGCTTCTTCACCGTCGCCCCCCGCTTGGGCGGGCGCGAGGAGCGCCCCCCCTACCGGGTGGTGGTGGCCCGGCTGCCGGACGGCCGCGGCACCTTCGCGATGGGGCTGCCGCTGACCGACGTGATGGAGACCGTCGGCCGCCTGATCCGCACCGAGGCGCTGGTCGGCGCGGTGGTGCTGCTCGCGCTCGCGCTGCTGGCGCGGCGCGCGGTGCGGCGCGGGCTGCGGCCGCTGGTGGAGATCGGCGAGACCGCCCGCGCGATCGGTGCCGGCGACCTCACCCGCCGGGTCGAGCCGGCCACCGAGCGGACCGAGGTCGGGCGGCTCGGCCTCGCGCTGAACGCCATGCTCGGGCAGCTGGAGGCTGCCTTTCGGGAACGGGAGGCGTCCGAGCGGCGGCTGCGCCGCTTCGTCGCCGACGCCTCCCACGAGCTGCGCACGCCCCTCACCTCGATCCGCGGCTACGCGGAGCTGTTCCGCCGTGGCGCCAGCGCCCGCCCCGAGGACCTCGCGACGGCGATGCGCCGTATCGAAGAGGAGGCCGGGCGCATGGGCGTGCTGGTCGACGACCTGTTGCTGCTCGCCCGCCTCGACCAGGGCCGCCCGCTGGAGCGCGGCCAGGTGGACCTGGCCGCGCTGGCCGGCGAGGCGGTCGCCGACGCCCGCGTGGTCGAGCCGGACCGGCCGCTGCGGCTGGAGCGGGACGGCCCGGTGGTGGTCGGTGGCGACGCCGACCGCCTCCGCCAGGTGCTCGCCAACCTGCTCGCCAACCTGCGCCAGCACACCCCCGCCGGCACCGGCGCGACCGTCCGGGTGGCCCGCGAGGAACCATACGGCGTGCTGGAGGTCGACGACCAGGGGCCGGGCCTCACCCCCGAGCAGCGCGAGCGTGTCTTCGAGCGCTTCTGGCGCGCCGAGCCGTGGCGCCCCCGGACCCGGACGCGGCGCGACGGCGGCGGGGAGAGGGAGCGCACGCCCGCCGGCGGGGCTGGGCTCGGCCTGGCGATCGTCGCGGCGG
>DASWDC010000221.1:0-7490 GCA_036395655.1 Actinomycetota bacterium
GAACAGCAGCGCCTTGGTCCTCGGGGTGCGGGCCGCCTCCAGCTGCTCCAGGTGGGCGCGAAAGCCGGTCGTCTCAGTGGTCTCGACCAGCACCGCCACGCCGCCGGCCAGCGCGATCGCCTCCGGGTAGGTGACCCAGTACGGCGCCGGCAGCAGCACTTCGTCGCCCGGGTCGAGCAGGGTCGCGAAGGCCTCGTAGATCGCCTGCTTGCCGCCGTTGGTGACCAGCACCTGGCTGGGCGCGACCTGGTAGCCGGAGTCGCGAGCGGTCTTGGCCGCGATCGCCTCGCGCAGCTCCGGCAGCCCGGCGGTGGGGGTGTAGTGCTGGTAGCGCGGTACCCGGCAGGCGGCCTGCGCCGCCGCCACGATGTGCGGCGGGGTGGGGAAGTCCGGCTCGCCCGCACCGAAGCCGATGACGTCCTCGCCCGCCGCCTTCAGCGCCTTGGCCTTGGCGTCGACCGCCACGGTGGCCGACTCGGCGATGGCGCCGACGCGCCGCGAGACCCCTCCGCGCCGCGCGCCTCCACCTCCTGCTGGTTCAATGGGCTGCGACATCGATCCGACGGCCTCCTCAGATGATTCTGGGACGGGCACTCGACAGGACACAACGGACATGACAGGAACAAGGAAACCGCATCGTGGCACATGACGCTCGTTCCATCCCCTCAATTACCTTGCCAGACCACCTCCGCCCCCGCGACGGGCGCTTCGGCTCCGGTCCCTCCAAGGTCCGGCCCGAGGCGATCGCCGCGCTGGCCCAGGCCGCCCCGACCTACCTCGGCACCAGCCACCGGCAGGCCGGGGTCCGCTCGATGGTGGCCAGTCTGAAGGCCGGGCTCGTTGAGCTGTTCCGGCCCCCGGACGGCTACGAGATCGCGCTCGGCAACGGCGGCACCTCAGCGTTCTGGGACGTGGCCGCGTACTCGCTGATCGAGCGCCAGAGCCAGCACCTGGTGTTCGGCGAGTTCTCCGCCAAGTTCGCCGCCGCCGCCGCGGCGCCGCACCTGGCCGCCCCGCAGCTCGTCGAGAGCCCCGCCGGCACCCACCCGACGCCGCGGCCCGACGCCGCCGTGGACCTGTACGCCCTGACTCACAACGAGACCTCGACGGGGGTGGCCATGCCGGTCCGCCGGCCGAGCGTGCAGGCGAGCGAAGCAATGCTGTCCACGGGAGGCCGGCGGAGCCGGCCCGTCCCGGCCGGTGCCGGTGCCGGTGCCGGTGCCGGTGCGCTGGTCGCGGTGGACGCCACCTCCGGCGCGGGCGGCCTGCCGGTGGAGCTGGCCGAGGCCGACGCCTACTACTTCGCGCCGCAGAAGTGCTTCGCCTCCGACGGCGGGTTGTGGGTCGCGATCCTGTCGCCCGCCGCGATCGAGCGGGCCGAGGCGATCGCCGCCTCGGGCCGCTACGTCCCAGCGACCCTCAGCCTCACCGCCGCCCTCGAGAACTCGCGGCTGGACCAGACCACCAACACCCCCGCGCTGGCCACCCTGTTCCTGTTCGTGCGGCAACTCGACTGGCTGAACCAGCACGGCGGCCTCGACTGGGCGGTCAAGCGCTGCGAGAGCTCCGCCTCGGTCCTGTACGGCTGGGCTGAGGCGAGCGACTACGCCATCCCGTTCGTGGCCGACCCGGCGCAGCGCAGCAGCACCGTCGTCACCATCGACCTGGACGCCGCGGTGGTCTCGGCCGACGCCGTCGCCAAGGTCCTGCGCGCCAACGGCATCGTCGACACTGAGTCCTACCGCAAGCTCGGCCGTAACCAGCTGCGCATCGCCGCCTTCCCGGCGATCGACCCGGAGGATCTGGAGACCCTTACCCGCGCGATCGACTGGGTGGTGGGCCGCCTGCGGCAACGCTGACCGCCGCTTGGTGGGCGGGCTGAGCCGGCAACCACACGGACTAGGACGAACAGGCCATGCCGATCGGCCTACAGGTGGACCACCGGGCAGGTGAGCGTCCGGGTGATGCCGTCGACGGCCTGGACCCTGGCGACCACCAGCTTGCCGAGGTCGTCGACGTTGCGGGCCTCAGCACGGACGATCACGTCGTAGGGACCGGTCACGTCCTCGGCCTGCTGGACGCCTTTGATCTCCGCGATCTCCTTGGCGACCTGGGCCGCCTTGCCAACTTCGGTCTGGATCAGGATGTACGCCGTCACCATCAGCACCGACCTCCTTGAGCCGCCGCCGCCGGCGGCACCAGCCACCCGCGGGACATGTCGGTCTGCCCGAACCGCCGCGCGTCGCCGGGCCTGGTGGGGTTGTCCGGCGCCCTCCGGTCGAAAGGTGGGCGCATGGTACACGCGGTTCCAAGGCATGCCAAGGATTGATTAGTTACCTGGCGTAGTTACTCGGCCGTCACCAGCCGAACCCGGTTGGCGCGTGCCCTTACTGGGAACTACCGTGACCGTTATGCTCTGGTTGGCCTTCCCTCTCGAATGGGGGCGCGTCCCCGCGGTCACGGAACGGCACTTCATCGATCGGGTCGACGCCGGCGAGCGACTGGCCGACGCCTTGGCTCCGCACGCCCCCCAGCCCGAGGTCATCCTGGCGATCCCGCGCGGTGGGGTGGTCGTCGGCGCGGCGGTGGCACGTCGCCTCGGGATGCCGCTGGACGTGGTGGTCCCGCGCAAGGTCGGCGCGCCGGGCAACCCGGAGCTGGCGGTCGGGGCGGTTGCCGAGGGTGTCGAGGTGATCGACCACCAGGGGGTGCGCCGCCTCGGCCTGGACCCGGCGGCGGTCCAGGCGGCCGCTCGGGCCGAGTCCGAGGAGGTCGCCCGGCGCACCGCGGCCTACCGCGCCGGGCGGCCGCCGCTCGACCTGACGGGCCGCACCGTGGCGCTGGTCGACGACGGCGTGGCGACCGGCTGGACCTGCGTGGCGGCGGCGCGCTGGTGCCGCAGCGCCGGGGCGGAGCTGGTGATCCTGGCAGTCCCGGTCGGCCCCGCCGGGCTGTGGCGGCGCCTCGGCCCCGTGGTCGACGAGGTGGTGGTGCTGGAGACCCCGGAGCCCTACCTCGCGGTCGGCCAGGTTTACGCCCGCTTCCCCCAGGTCAGCGACGATGAGGTGCTGCGCTGCCTGGAGGGGCTCCGCAAGGAGGGCGAGCACCAAGGGGGGCGGCAGCCGCCACGGTAGACTTCTGTGTTGGAGTTTCCGGCTGGGCGACGCGCCCAACCGTAGCAGCGAGGCGCTTGGAGGCAACTGGTATGACGAGCACCACCCCCTCTGACCTGGGTGTCGTCGGCAAGTCGATCTCGTTTCGCCCAACCGAAGCGGAGTTGCGCGCATACACCGACGCGATGCCGCAGGCCCGCCAGACCCGCTACGGCAACGTCAACGTCCAGACCAAGGTGGTGGCCCGCTCCAAGTCGTCGACCTACATCGTCACCGACAAGCCCGAGGAGCACTCCGACCAGACCATCAGCCGCGAAGAGGGCGCCCGCATCGCGCGACTGCAGGACGAGTACATCGCCGGCCGCGACATGGTGGTGGTCGACGGCTTCATCGGCCACGCCGGCCCCTACCGCACCCCCGCGCGGCTGATCATCGAGCAGGCCAACGCCAACATCGCCGGCATGCAGCGCTTCCTGTACTACGACCCGGTCGAGGGCGACGCTCCCCACACCCCCGGCATCACCATCGTCTACACGCCGAACCTCACCATGCCGGGCTACTCGAACGACCGGGTGATCGCCGTCTGGCTGGAGGAGGGCGTCTCGCGGGTGCTCAACTCCGACTACTTCGGCGAGTCGAAAAAGGGCGGCCTGCGGATGTGGAACAAGCGGGTCTACGAGGGCGGCGGGCTCGCCATGCACGCCGGCTGCAAGGTCATCCCGAGCTCCCAGGGCCCGAAGACAATGCTGATCGTCGGCCTGTCGGGCACCGGCAAGACCACCACCACCTTCACCAAGCAGAACGGCTCCCAGGCGGTCCAGGACGACTTCGTCGGGCTGTTTCCCGGCGGCGTGGTGGTCTCGACCGAGGACGGCTGCTTCGCCAAGACCTTCGCGCTCGACCCCACCGACGAGCCGGCCATCTACGGGGCGGTCACCAAGCCCGACGCCTACCTGGAGAACGTCAGCCAGCACGGCGAGGAACTGGACTTCTTCGACACCTCCTACACCCAGAACGGCCGCGCCGTCTTCAACATGCGCTCGATCGACAACTTCCCCGCCGACCAGGCCCCGCCCGCGTCGTTCCTGCTGATCCTCAACCGCAACGAGAACATCATCCCCGGCGTCGCCAAGCTCAACATCGAGCAGGCCGCCGGCTACTTCATGCTCGGCGAGACCCAGGGCACCTCCGCCGGCGGTGCCGACGAGGCCGGCAAGGCCCTGCGCGTCCCCGGCACCAACCCGTTCTTCCCGCTGCGCCACGAGCAGCAGGGCAACCGCCTCGCCGAGCTGCTCTCGACCCACCCGCTCCAGGTCTACCTGCTGAACACCGGCCGGGTCGGCGGCCCCGACGACGACGACCGCTCCAAGAAGGTCCGCATCCCGCACTCCTCGGCGATCGTGGCTGCCATCGCCGAGGGCAGCATCATCTGGGACGAGGACCCCGACTTCGGCTACCAGGTCGCCAGCGAGGTGCCCGGCATCGACGATCCCGAGCTGCTGCAGCCGCGCCGCCTCTACCAGCGCCAGGGCCGCGAGGGCGAGTACCGCCAGTACGTCGATCGTCTGAAGGCCGAGCGCGCCAGGTACCTCGCCGGCTTCCCCGGCCTCGACGAGGCGATCGTCAAGGCGGTCACCACCTGAGCGACCGGGACGCCGCACCGTCGCCGGAGTCGCTCCGCTCCCTCGGCGAGTTCGGCCTGATCGCCCGGCTCACCGAACGGGCGGGAGCCGGCGGGGTTGCGAGCGTCGCGGGCGTGGAGGTCGGCGTCGGCGACGACGCGGCAGTGCTTGTCCCGGCGCCGGGCGCCCGCCTGGTCGCCACCACCGACGTGCTCGTCGAGGGCCACGACTTCCGCCATGACCTGTCCGAGCCGGCCGACTGGGGCTGGAAGGCGGTCGCCGCGAACCTCTCCGACCTGGCGGCCATGGGCGCCCGCGGGCGCTGGCTGCTGCTGGCCCTGACCGCCCCGGCGGCGACGCCGGTGGCGACGCTGGAACAGCTCTACGCTGGCGTCGGGGAGGCCTGCCAGGCCTTCGGGGTGGCGCTGGTGGGCGGCGACGTCTCCGACGGCCCGGCGCTGTCGCTGGCTGTCACCGCGCTGGGTGAGGCCCCCGCTGGGCAGGTGGTGACCCGCTCCGGCGCCCAGCCCGGCGACCGCCTGGTCGTCAGCGGGCCGCTCGGCGCCGCCGCCGCCGGCCTGGCCCTGCTGGAGCTGGCGCTGGAGCTGGAGCCGCGCCGCGGGCGCGACCCCGCCGCAGAACCCGCGGAGCCCGCAGAACCGGGATCGCGGCGAGGAGACCGGGCGCGGGAGCTGCTGGCCCGCTTCCCGGGCCTCGCCGCCGCGCAGCGCCGCCCCCACCCGGACCTCGGCGCCGGGCCGCGGCTCGCCCAGGCCGGAGCGAGCGCGATGCTGGACGTGTCCGACGGGCTGGCTGGCGACGCCCTGCACCTCGCCGAGGCGTCGAGGGTTGGGGTCGAGATCCGCGACGGCGACGTGCCGCTGGCACCCGGCGTGGCGGAGGCGGCCTCGCTGTTCGACCGCGACCCGGTGGAGCTGGCGCTCGGCGGGGGAGAGGACTTCGTGCTGGCCGCCGCCCTGCCCGACCCCGCCGGCGACGTCACCGGCACGATCGCATGCGGCACCTTCACCAGCGGCGCCACCCACGGCCCCGGTCCTGGTCCCGGGCAGGGGGTGCGCCGCACCGCCGCCGGGACCGTCCCGCTCGGCGGCCTCGCCTACCAGCATTTCCGCCGCTGATTCCCCGGCCGCATTCGCGGTTCGAGCGGTTTTGCGGGCTCCTTTCGGGGATAGACATGCCGTATGATGGACTCGATTCAGTCACCCTTGTCATCTCCCTTATGAAGGACAGGATCGACATGCTCCGCCGCCCCGGACCGCCGAGCCTGCGGGAGCGCAGGCGCTGGGCCCGCTCGATCGAGAAGCTGGTGGCCGACGCCAACCGGCGGATCCTGCAGCGCGCCTACTGGCCGCTTGCCAACACCACCGCGGTCCACCGCGCCACCCCGGCGCTGCTCGACGTCGCCACCGCACTGCGCCAGCAGGACCTGCTGGTCTCCCGCGACCTGCTGGGCGAGCTGCGGGCGTTCCTCACCGACGGCGGCGCCTCCCCGCTGTACGGCAACCACCCGATTGCCGCCCTCTGGGCCGCCGAGGAGCTGCGCCGCCGTTTCGCGCCCGTCACGGCCCCGCTGCGCCACGCCGCCTGACCCGCCGTCGGCTTCGCGGCATCGTTCCCTGCCCCCGCCGAGGGGACAAGGCCATACTTGACTCGTCGGTAACCTAGCCGTGCCGGGCAGGAGCAGGACGCCATTTCGGGAAAGGCGGCCACGATGTCGGTCAAGCAGCCCACCACCCGCGACGCCGCTACCTTCCAGTCCGTCAGCCCAGCGACCGGCGAGGTCGTCGGGACCTTCCCAATCGACGGCCCCGCGCAGGTCGCCGCCGCGCTCGACCGCGCCCGTACGGCGGCGGCCTGGTGGGCCGGGCTCGGGTTCGACGGCCGCAAGCGCCGGCTGCTGGACTTCAAGCGGCTGTTGGTGCGCCGCGGCGAGGAACTCTGCGACCTCATCCACCGGGAGAACGGCAAGCCGCACGACGACGCCTTCCTGGAGCTGCTGATCGCCGTCGAGCACCTCGACTGGGCGGCGCGCAAGGCGGCCAAGATCCTGCGTCCCGAGCGGGTCGCGCCCACCCTGCTGGCGCGCAACGTCGCGGCGTCCATCCACTACCAGCCGCTCGGCGTGGTGGCGGTCATCGGCCCGTGGAACCAACCCCTATCCGTAAGTACCCGATAGGCCGGCTCCGATCCACGGGGACCTGACCCGGCCAGATCCGGGCCGGCCAGATCCGACCCGGCCAGATCCGACCCGGCCAGACCCGGGCCGCGCGGAACCGGGCTGTGCGACCCCAACCCACCAACGGCTG
The DNA here is from genome assembly GCA_036395655.1 of Actinomycetota bacterium. GTDB lineage: Bacteria > Actinomycetota > CALGFH01 > CALGFH01 > CALGFH01 > DASWDC01. The sequence goes on from DASWDC010000221.1 coordinate 7,063, forward strand.
GCCCACGGGAACCCGACATCGGAAGCCCAAATCCACGATCAGCCGACCCGCCGGGACCCGGTCCCAGAGAACCCAACCCACCAGCGTCCGACCCGTCCTCCCCGATCGGCAGCACCCCCGTAATCGAGGGCGGCCGTGTGGTGGTGGGCGTCGAGCTGGACGCCCACGAGCTGGTGCGGCTCCAGACGACCGCGCTGGTGGCCTATGACGTCCGTGGCAAGCCGTACCGGTAGCCGGCAGGAGCGACATGGACACCGACCAATCCGACGTGAGCAGCTACCTCGACCATCTCCCGGCGATCTTCCGGCAGGAACCGTTCGTCGGCCGCTTCCTGCGGGCCTTCGAGACGATCTTGAGCGGCACCGACGCGGAGCCGCCCGGCCTGGAAACCACCATCAGCCACCTCGCCGACTATCTCGACCCAACCA
>DASWDC010000222.1:0-11315 GCA_036395655.1 Actinomycetota bacterium
TCCCTATCGCTGCTACGGAGCTGCAGGTCGCGCGATAGGGACCCCCTCCGGGCCTACGGTGGATCCATGCGGCGCAGGCTCGCAGCTCACCCCTAGGAAAGGTGTCGAGTGGGGTCAGGCCCAGGCGGTCTGCGGGTTGCCCCGGTCCCGGTCTCGGTCCCAGGCGTGGTCGTGGTCCGGGGGGGCCTGGAGGCGCTCCAGCTCCAGCTGGGCCTCGGTGATCTGGCGGTCAAGCTCCTTGACCATGTGGGAGAGCAGATCCCAGCCCTCGCCGGCGGCTTTCTCCACGCGGTGGCGGAGCCACCCCATGGCAGAGGCCTCCAGCTCCTCGATGTGCTTGCCGATGCCGTCGATCCGCTCGTGCACCTGGGCGATGCGCCGCAGGGTCCGCTCCAGGTCGGCCTCGGGCCTGGTGCCGACGACGCTCTCGGGGCTGCGTCGCCAGTCGTCGAGCAGCCGCTGCAGGGTGGGCTCGTCGCCCTGCTCGTAGGCGTAGTTGGCACGGACCATCAGGTCGGTGCGCCGCTCTCGCTCGGCATGGTTGAGCGCCAGGTCCGGGTGGATCAGCCGGGCGAGCTTGCGGAACAGCCGCTTGGCAGTCTCGCCGACCACCGGCCGCTTGGCCGGCTCAGGTTCGCGCTCCCCCCAGGCCCAGGCCCAGTTCTGGCTCTGGCCCGAGCCGTCGCCGTCGTCGCCGTCGCCGCGGGGGCCGCCGGATTCGAACCAGCCCGAGTTCTCGCGGATCGCCTGCTCATCGACGTCGCTGCCCGCGGTGCGTCCGGACTGCCCGTTGGTGCCGATCTGCGACCTGGCCCGCTCGATCTGGTCGGCGAGGTCGTCGAGCAGCGCGTAGCGGTCGCTGAGCGTGCGCCGGTATTGGGTCTCGAAGAGGCTCAGGTGGCGCTCGAAGTCGGCCAGGTCGGCCTCCCGCTGGTTCAGCTCCTCTTGCAGCACCGCCAGTTCGGCCCGCCAGAAGGTGAGCTCCATGGCGATCGGACCGACGTAGAGCTCGAGGGCGCGCGAGGCTGGGCCCGGTTGCGTCATCGCGATCGGGCTGCCAGGAGTGGGGGAGAGCACAACGCAGGCATCCGCATGCCGCTGCGATCCTCCGTGGCGAAGATCGTTGCTCGCTCCTTGCATCGGGCCGCGCCGTTCCCCGGGGCCGGACCGGTCACGGCGGATTGCCTCATTCCAGGAGGGTGACGTTACCCTGACCGCGGGTCTCCCTGCTAGCGCCGCTGGTGAGCGGCGATGGAGGGCGTTCTAGAGCTCGTTCTCGAGCTCGATGTCGGCGAGGGACTCGACGACTTCGCTCGGGCGGTAGGGGAAGCGGTCGGCGTCGTCGCGGGAGGAGACCCCGGTGAGGACCAGGATGGTCTCGAGGCCTGCTTCCAGGCCGGCGATGATGTCGGTGTCCATGCGATCGCCGATCATGGTGGTCGTCTCCGAGTGCGCCTCCAGGGTCCGCAGGGCTGATCGCATCATCAGCGGGTTTGGCTTACCGATGAAGTAGGGCGCCTTGCCGGTCGCGCGGGTGATCAGGGCGGCGACCGAGCCGGTGGCGGGCAGCGGGCCGCCAGGGGAGGGGCCGGTGGCGTCGGGGTTTGTGGCGATGAAGCGGGCACCGCCCTCGACCAGGCGGATCGCGCGGGTGATCGCCTCGAAGCTGTAAGTGCGGGTCTCGCCGAGGACGACGTAGTCGGGGTCGGCGTCGACGATCACGTAGCCGGCCTCGTGCAGCGCGGTGGTGAGGCCGGCCTCGCCGACCACGAAAGCGGTGCCGTTCGGGCGCTGCTCGTCGAGGAACTTCGCGGTCGCCAGCGCTGAGGTCCACAGCGACTCGGGCGGCACGTGGATCCCGCCGCGGGCCAGCCGGGCCGACAGGTCGCGGGGGGTGTAGATCGAGTTGTTGGTCAGCACCAGGAAGCTCCGGCTGGTCTCCCGCAGGCGCTGGATGAACTGCTCGGCGCCGGGCAGGGGCTGATCGTCATGGACAAGGACCCCGTCCATGTCGATCAGGTAGCTCAGGGTCTTCCTGGTGTCAGTCATCATGATCAAGATCGGGTGGTTCCCGGCGACGGTGAAGCGGCGTTGCGAGGGATTTCCATAATTCCAGCTCCTCACCGCTTCGTGCAGCTGCCGAACAGCAGCGAAGGCGCCGGACGATCGTGGCAAGGTGGAAAGTCACAACTTACTGCCCGGTAATGCTTTACAGGCGGCTGGGGGAGGCTCACCATAGAGAAGTCCAGTGCCTGCAGTCCTTATCGGTGGCGGGTCCACCGGGAAAGGGGGCGGTTGGCATGGAGGTTCCACCGGACATATAGGGGCGGCTCACCTAGGTGGGTCGCCACCCGCTAACGTTCCGTCGGCCGACGGACACGCGAACTCTGGATAACCTTGCGGCGGCCGTGACACAGTTCCGGTCCGACTGCAGAGGCCCGAGACGCCGGCCGACGGAACGCTTTTTTGGGTCCCCCAGCCCTTCTCCGCCGCCTACGGCGCTTCGCCTACGGCGCTTCGCCTACGGCGCTTCGCCAACGGTGTGCCCGGTTCGAGTGTGAGAATGGCGTACGTCCAACGGCGGGCGTAGGGAGATGGGAGGATCACGAACGTGGACGTCGCAACCGCGCTGGACCGGCTGCCAAAGGTCGAGCTGCACTGCCATGTCGAGGGGACGATGCGGCCGAAGACCGTGATCGACCTCGCCAGCAGGAACGGCATCCCGATGCCCGCCGCCGATCCGACCGAGCTGTACCGGTACTCCAGCCTCGATACCTTCCTGGAGGTCTTCTGGCTGGTCCAGTCGACCCTGGCGACGCGGGAGGACTGGGCGCGGCTCGCCTACGAGAGCGTCATCGACGGCGCCGCCCACGGCCTCGTCTACCGCGAGACCTTCTTCACCCCCGCCCGCCACCTCGCCGCCGGCCAGAAGCTCGGCGAGATCCTCGCCGGGCTCGCCGAGGGCCTGGAGGCCGCCGAGGCTGAGACCGGCGTCCGGGTGCTGCTGATCTGCGACCTCGACCGCGCCTACGGCGGCGCCGCCGGCCGCGAGCTGGTCGAGCGGCTGGTCGAGCTGCGCCGCGCCGCCACCCCCGCCCCCGGGACCGAGCGGGTGCTCGGCATCGGCCTCGACTCGACCGAGCTGGGCGTCGACCCCGCCGACTTCGCCGAGGCGTTCGCCCTCGCCGCCAAGGCAGGCCTGCGCCGTACCTCCCACCAGGGCGAGGAGACACCGCCGAGCCACATCCGCGCCGGCCTCGACGTGCTCGGCTGCGAGCGGATCGACCACGGCCTGTCGAGCCTCCAGGATCCCGAGCTGACCCGCCGCCTCGCCGCCGAGCGGATCCCCCTGACCGTGTGCCCCAACTCCAACGTGCTGATCGCCAACGCCGTGCCGCGCCTGGCGCTGCACCCCTACCGGCGCATGCGCGACGCCGGGCTGCTCGCCACCCTCAACACCGACGACCCCGCCCTCACCGACCTGGACCTCGGCCAGGAGTACCGCTCAGTGATGACGGCATTCGGCTATACCTTCCGGGACATGGTCCAGATCGCCCTCGACGGCGTCGAAGCCACCTGGCTGGACGACAGCGACAAGCTCGCCCTCTCCCGCCACGTCGAAGACCAGGCCGCCAAACTCGCCGCCACCCTCAGCTAGACTTCCCCGTCATGCGCTCCGCCCGCCGCCGGATCATCCCGCGCGCTCTGCCAACCCTGGCTGCCGCCACCCTCGTCGCCCTCGCCGGCGCCCTCGCCCTCGCCCTCCAGGCATGGCAGGGCGACGCCCTCGCCGCCCATCGCACCGCCAGCAATACCGCCGTCCACCCAAAGGCGCCGCGGCGGCATCATCCCCCGACCACCGACGATCTCGAGGGGTGGACCGCAAGCCGGAACCGCGAGCACCAGCGATCCCCCCGACCACCCTCGACACCTTTCAGGAGAAACGAATGATGCAGAGGATCCCGGCGACCAGGCAGTAGATCGCGAACGGCGTGAGCGTTCGGGTCTCGAACCAGCGGATCAGGAAGCGCACCGAGACGTAGGCGGCGCCGGCGGCGACCAGGCTGCCGACCAGGATCTGGCCGCGCACGCCGTTGCCGTTGGGGCCCAGGAAGTCGGGCAGCTTGTAGACGCCGGCGGCCAGGATGATCGGGGTGGCCAGCAGGAAGGCGAAGCGGGCGGCGTCCTCGTGGTCGAGGCCGCGGGACAGCCCGGTCACCATGGTCACACCCGAGCGGCTGATGCCGGCGAAGAAGGCGAGGATCTGCGCCGCGCCGATCAGCGTCGCCTCGGGGAACGAGAGGGTGGAGAGCGCGCGGGCACGGCGCGGGGTCGCCGGGATCGAGCGCGGCGGCTGCAGCAGGGCCATGCCGTCCTCGGCGTCGACCAGGCGCTCATGCTGGCGCTCGCCGCGGGCGATCGCCTCCAGGCGGCGCGGGTCGAGGCGCCGCTCCAGGTCGCCGATGCCGCTGGCACGGCGCAGCCGCTCGCCGGCCAGCAGGATGCCGCCGTTGATCGTCAGGAAGATCGCCGCCGCCAGCGGCTTGGCGAACAGGGTGCGCAGCTCGTGCTCGAAGATCACCCCGACCAGCCCGGCGGGGATGGTGGCAACGACCAGCAGCCAGCCGAGCCGCTCGTCAGCGGTCTCGATCTGGCGGGTCCGCAGCGAGCGCAGCAGCCCGGCGACGATCCGTGCCCAGTCCTCCCGGAAGAACCACAGCAGCGCCAGCGCCGTGGCCACGTGCAACCCGACCAGGAAGGCCAGGAAGGGCGACTCCTGCGCGGCCTGGTCCTTGAGGATGCCGCTCCAGCCGAGCAGCGCGGGCAGCAGCACCGAGTGTCCCAGGCTGGAGACGGGGAACAGCTCGGTGACCCCTTGGAGCAGGCCGATGACGATGGCTTGGAAGTAGCTGATCACGCCGATGGTTCTCCGACCAGCAGGCGGCGCAGCGGAACCGGTTCAAGGCCGCGGTTGTGCAGGGTGGCCAGGATATCGCTCATCGCGGTCACAGTCCCGGCGTGGCCGGTGTGGAGGCTGACGATCGACCCGGGCCGCACCCCGGCGGCGACCCGTTCGGCCACGGCGGTCGCGCCCGGGTCGGTGTAGTCCCTCGGGTCCACGTCGAAGGAGACCACCAGCGGGTAGCCGGCGGCGCCCGCTTGCGCCAGCACCAGCGGCGTCGGCGTGGTCATCCCCGAGGGCCGGAAGTAGTGGCCGCCGCCGGGTCCGGCGCCGAGCTTGCGCAGCACCGACTGGCAGCCGCGGATCTGCTGCGCGACCTGGGTCGCGCCGAGGCGGCCGAGGACCGGGTGGGTCAGGGTGTGGTTGTCCAGCTCGTGGCCCGCACCGAGGATGCGGGCGGCCATCTGGGGGTTCTGCTGCAGCCAGGTGCCGACCGCGAACACGGTGACCTTCGCCCCGGCGTGCTCGACGACGCCGAGCAGCTGGTCCGCGAGGGCCGGGTCGCCCGAACCGTGGAAGGTGAGCGCCACCCGCGTTCCGCTGCGAGGCCCGTTGAACAGCGCCCGCGCGGGTCCCTTCGGCACGGTGGGGTGGGCGTTCGAGCCCGTCCCGCTTCCCTGGGGGCGTCCCCCCGAGGTCGGGCTCTCCGTCGAGGCGGGGGGGCTGCTCGCGTTGTCCACAGGCGTTGCCTGGTGGCTGCAGGACGCGAGGGTCGCGGCGGCGGCCGCGGAGAGGAAGGCTCGTCGTGACGAGCGGGGTTTCGCCATCAGCGGAACACTCCTGTATGGCCGAGCGAATAGCGGCCGGGCTGGGGGTAGACGCACAACCCGTGCGGGCCTGATCCGACCCGGATGCGGGCGAGCAGCCGGCCGCTGCTGGTGTCGATCGCGTACACCTCGCCGTTATACCTCCCCGACAGCCAGAGCACCTTCCCGTCGGCCGACACCCCGCCCATGTCCGGGCTGCCGCCGCCGGGCAGGCGCCAGAGGCGGACCACCTTGCGGGTGGCGAACGACAGCACCGAGATGGTGCCCTCGCCCCGGTTGGAGATGTACAGCAGGCGTGAGTCGCGGCTCACGTACAGGCCGTGGGCGCCCACGCCGGTGTGGATGAAGCCGATCGCCTTCAGGCGGTCGCCGTCCACCAGCCAGACGCCGCCCGAGGCCATGTCGGCCACGTAGAACACGCGTCCGTCGGGCGACAGCTTGACGTCCTGCGGCATCCCGCCGGCGCGCAGCAGCAGCGTCCCGGCGACTCGCTGGCGGGCGATGTCCACCTTCAGCATCATGCCGCTGAACTCGCAGCTCACGATCGCGTAGCGGCCGTTGGCGCTGAAGTCCATGTGGTCGACGCCCATGCACGGCACCGGCACCGAGCGGCGCAGCCGCATGCTGTGGGGGTCGCGGAAGTCGAGCCGCCGAAGCCGCTCGGCGACCACGATCGCGAACTTCCCGTCGGGGGTGAAGTAGAGGTTGTACGGATCGTCGACCGGGACCGGCGTGCCCGGCCTGCCGGTGCGCGGGTTGATCGGGGTGAGGCTGTTGCCCTGGTCGTTGTCGACCCACAGGGTCTTCAGGTCCCACGACGGGGTGACGTGCTGGGGGAGGCGCCCGACGTTGAAGTGCTCGACGATCTTGAAGCTGGCGGGGTCGATCACGTCGACCGTGGCGCTGTCGGAGTTGGGCACGTAGACCAGCGGCCGGAAGCCGCGTGTCGCCGGGCTCAGCTGATCTGGCCGGTCGGCGGCGTAGAGGTCGTGCGGGTCCAGCGGCGGCGGCATCCCCGGCAGGAGCCCGGAGGCGACGGCCAGCGGGGACCCGGGCGGCGTCGTGGTGGTGCCGAGGCTGCGGTTGACGGATGGAGGGTCCGCCTTGGTGAGTTGCGCGTGGCCTCCGCTGCAGGCCGCTCCCGCGAGCGGCAGGGCGAGAAGGAGGGCGGCGACGCGCCTGAGGGAACGCGTTGGGTTCATAACCTCCGAACTCAATCTGACTCGGGATGTGGGGAGCATGAGATCACACCGCTTCCACCTCGGTGGATCGCGCAAACAGGACAGGTGGCGTTTGGTGCCGCATCGATCTTCTCATCGAGTCGCGAGACGTGGCCGGGTCGGTCTCGGTACGCTCTTGGCGGCGAATCGCGCTTGCACGACAGGCACAGGGCGATCAGGCGGAAGCCGGCGCCGGCTCGGAGGGGGAATCGTTCATGTGTGGAATCATCGCCGTCGCCCGGCGGCCCTCCTCACACGCGCCCCCCGGCGCGAGAGGCGTCCTGGCCAGAATGGAAGAGGCGCGAGCGCTGGCCGCGCAGGTCACCGGCGACTGGGCGGCGACCGCCCTGGCGCTGGACCGGCTCACCGCCCGGCTCGGCGGGGTGGAGCAGCTGCTGCGCGGCACGCCGGGGCTGCGCAGCCTGCTGGACGATCCCGGCCGGCGCCAGTCCCTCGACCGCCTCGCCACCGAGCTGGACGGCTGGGTCGAGCGGCTGGAGGCGCGGGTCGACGCCCAGGCTGCCACCTTGCCCGCGGACGCCCTCGAACCGGTCAACGCCGCCCTGGTCGGCGTCAAGGACACCCTCTGGACGCTGCGGCGCGACCGCCTCGCCACCGCCGTCGCGGTGGACGCCCTGGCAGGCCGTGACTCCAGCGACGCGGCGGTGGCGGCGTTCGCCTCGATCGAGGCCACGCTGGCCGCCCTCGACCGGATCGAAGTGCGCGGCCGCGACTCCGCCGGCGTCCACGTGCTGGTCACCGGCCACGGCCTCGACCTGAACGACCCCGAGATCGCCGCCCAGCTGGCCGCGCGGGCCGACCCGCTGTTCACCAGCGGCGCCGCCCGCACGCCGCGTGGGCACCTCGCCTTCGTCTACAAGGCGGCCAGCGAGGTCGGCGAGCTGGGCGACAACGGCCGCCGGCTGCGCGCCGCCATCGCCGCCGACGAGCTGCTGCACCGCGCGGTGACCGCTGGCGGCGCGCAGGCGCTGGTGCTCACCCACACCCGCTGGGCCAGCGTGGGCCTGATCAACGAGGCCAACGCCCACCCGGTCAACTCCGAGGAGCGCGACCGCGGCGGCCTCCCGTACGCCGTGGCCGCCCTCAACGGCGACGTGGACAACTACACCGAGCTGATCGGTCGCCACCAGCTCCACATCCCGGCCGAGATCACCACCGACGCGAAGGTCATCCCGGTCCTGCTGGCCCGGCGCGTGGCAGCCAAGAAGGTCCCGGTCGAGGAGGCCTTCCGCCGCACCGTCGCCGAGTTCGAAGGCTCGACCGCGGTCGCCGCCAACGCGGCGGCAGCGCCGGGCAAGCTGCTGCTGGCGCTGCGCGGCAGCGGCCAGGGGTTGTTCGTTGGGCTGGCCGACGACCTCTTCATGGTGGCCAGCGAGCCCTACGGGCTGGTGGCCGAATGCGACCGCTACCTGCGCCTGGACGGCGAGACGCCGGCGGTCCCCGGCGACCTCGCGAGCCGCGGCCAGATGGTGGTGCTCGACCGCGCCGAGGCCGGCACCCTGGCCGGCATCCACCGCTTCGACTACCAGGGCAACGAGCTGCCCGTCGCCGAAGCCGAGCTGCGCCGCTCAGAGATCACCACCCGCGACATTGACCGTGGTGCCTTCCCCCACTACCTGCTCAAGGAGATCTCCGAGGCGCCCAGCTCGTTCCGCAAGACCCTGCGGGGCCGTCTCCGCGACCTGGACGGCCAGCTCAGCGTGGACCTCGGGCCGGAGGCGCTGCCCGAGGAGCTGCACCGCCGCCTCGACGCCGGGCTGCTGTGCCGGGTGTTCGTGATCGGCCAGGGCACCGCCGCGGTCGCCGGTCAGGCGGTCGCCGCCCTGTTCGGTGATGTGCTGCGCGACCTCGGCTGGAGGATCAGCGCGCCGCTGGCCACCGAGCTGTCCGGGTTCGGCCTGGAGCCGGACATGCGCGACACCCTGGTGGTGGCGATCAGCCAGTCGGGGACCACCACCGACACCAACCGCACCGTCGACCTGCTGCGGGCGCGTGGCGCGCTGGTGGTCGCGGTCGTCAACCGCCGCGACTCAGACCTGACCCACAAGGCCGACGGCGTCCTCTACACCTCCGACGGACGCGACGTGGAGATGAGCGTCGCCTCCACCAAGGCGTTCTACGCGCAGGTCGCCGCCGGGGCGCTGCTGGCCTGCGCGCTCGCCGAGGCGGCCGGGATCGGCGACCGTGGCGAGCGGCACCAGCTGCTGGAGGGACTCCACGCCCTGCCCGGTGCCATGACCCGAGTCCTGGGTGAGCGCGAGCGCATCCGCGAGCTGGCCCAGCGCCACGCGCCGCAGCGGCGCCACTGGGCGGTGGTCGGCAACGGGCGCAACCGCGTCGCCGCCGAAGAGATCCGCATCAAGCTGTCGGAGCTGTGCTACAAGTCGATCGCCTGCGACGCGACCGAGGACAAGAAGCACATCGACCTGTCGTCGGAGCCGCTCACGCTGGTGTGCGCCGCCGGGCTCAGCGGGTCGGCCGCCGACGACGTCGCCAAGGAGGTGGCGATCTTCCGGGCCCACGCGGGAGCCCCGATCGTCATCGCCAGCGAGGGCGAGACCCGCTTCGACCTGGCCGCCGGGGTGATCCCGGTGCCGGAGGCGCACCCCTCGCTCGCCTTCGTGCTCTCGACCGTCGCCGGGCACCTGTTCGGTTATGAAGCTGCCCTGGCGCTCGACGCGCAGGCGCTGCCGCTGCGGCAGGCCCGCGCGGCGCTGGAGCGCGCTGTCGCCGAAGCCGGGCCCGGCAACGCGGCAACCGCGCTGGACCGGCTCGCCCCGTCGCTCGCCCCGGCGGCGGCGCAGTTCCGCGAGCGGCTTCGCGCCGGCTTCTACGACGGCACGCTCAACGCCGGCACCGCCAGCACGCTCGTCACCCTGCTCCACTACGCCGAGGGGCGCGCGCCGCTGGATACCTGGCAGGGGCAGGGGGACGTGGACGCGATCGCCAGTCCCGGCGCGCTGCTGGATCAGCTGAGCGTCGCCCTCACCGGCGCGATCGACGAGCTGACCAGGCCGGTCGACGCCATCAAGCACCAGGCCAAGACCGTCACTGTGGGGATCTCCCGCTCCGACGAGTCGCTGGTCACGGTGCCGCTGGTGCGCCAGCTGCTGGCCGCCGGCGCGGCCCGCGACCGGCTCGCCTACGGCACCCTGCGGACCGTCGCGGCGCTGGACCCGGCGGTGGCGCGGGTGACCGGCTACACCCGCTACCACGTCGAGCTGGACGCCGCCGGCAGCGGCGGCACGATCGCGATCGCCGACCGCGGCGGCGTCTCAAGGGACATCCCCTCGCGCACCGAGCGCGACCAGCGCCTGCGCGGCACCAAGCAGCTGGTGGCGGCGCAGCGCCAGGTGCTCGCCGCCCGGGGCCGCAGCGACGGCCGCACCTTCGTGCTGGTCCCCGAGGCCAAAGACGGCCACACCACCGGCCTGGTGCTGCTGCACGTCGAGTTCCACGAGCAGCTGCCAGCCGAGCGCACGCGCCGCGTGCTGGACGGCTACCGTGGCCGGCTGACCGCTCTGCGCAGCGCGGTCACCGAGACCGAGCCGGCCTTCGACGAGTCCCTGCTCGGCACGCTGCCGGTGGAGCGCCTGCTCACCGAGCCGGTCGAGGTCCTGGCCGACCACTGGACGTCGCGGGCCGATCCGGAGCCGGGGCCTGAGGGGCCTGAGGGGCCTGAGGGGCCTGAGGGGCCTGAGGGGTCGCCAGCAGAGGCATGACGACGTCGTCGAGGACCGAGACGACGAACTCGTCGGGGACCGGAGGACCTTCGGCCAGGCAGCGCTGCCCAAGCATGGCGGGGCCGACGTCGGCGACCAGCTGGCTGGCGGCGCCGGAGCGGATCTCGCCGCGGGCGGCGGCGCGCTGCAGCACGGCGAGCCACATGCGCTTCTGCGGCTGCTTGACCCGTTCCTGGAACAAACGGGCGAAGGCGTCGTTGCGTTCGATCTCTGTCATGAGGTTCTGGAACGCGCAGCCCACCGGGGAGTTCATCAGCGCCGCCATCTGGCGCAGGAGGAGGAGCAGGTCGTCGCGCACGCCGCCCTGGTCGGGCGGGCACTCGCTGGACGGCAGCATGTGGTTGATCGCGTCGGTGATCAGGTCGTCCTTGTGCGGCCAGCGGCGGTAGAGGGCGGCCTTGCCGGTGTGGGCGCAGGCGGCCACTCGTTCCATGGTGAGGCCGGCGTAGCCGAAGGTCCGCAGCAGGTCGAGGACGGCGTCGTAGATCGCCTTCTCGAGGGTGACGCCCCGGCGGCGGTGCAGCGCGGGCTCGCATGGCTGCTCGGCCGCCTGCTCAGCACCTGATGCGGGCAGCGGCTCGGGCGCTGTGACCACCCCGGG
>DASWDC010000223.1:0-7233 GCA_036395655.1 Actinomycetota bacterium
AGCTCCTCGGGCTCCAGCTCCTCGGGCTCCAGCTCCTCGGGCTCGACCACGCCGAGCTCGACCACGCCGCCGACGTCGGCGCCCAGCACCACGGCTCCGCCGAGCACCTTGCCGACCACGACCGGCGCGCCATCGGCCACCACCTGACCTGACCTGACCTGACCTGAGCGGCGCGCCGCACCCCGAGTCACCCTCCCCGGGGTGGTCGCATTGGTGGTTCGGCTGGTTCGTCGGTTAAGCTCGGCGCTTCGATTCGCACGGCACAACGCATGGCAGGAGTGGACGTGGACGTGGGCATGCTGCTGAACAACATCCTGATGACCGGGCTCGTGTACCTCCTGGCCTGGCGGATCGCCAAGCGCGTCACCCGCCGGCCGCCGGATGACAGCCGCTGACCCGCGGTTCGCCGCGCCTACTGCCAGTAGTCCTCCACCGTGCCGGCGTCGCGGGCCTGGGCGTCGTCGGGTTCGAGGCCGGCGTCGCGCCGCGCCCGGCGCTGGCGCATCAGGTCCCAGCAGCGATCGAGCTGGACCTGCAGGTCGTTGAGGCGGGCGTGCTCTTCCTGGCTGAGGCCGCCGGAGCCCGCACGGCGGAGCAATTCGTGCTCTTCCTCGCTCAGTTCCTCAATGCGGTTGAATACTGCCTGATCTTCCATCGTGCCCACCCTCCGTCGCGCGCCGCCGAGTGTCGGGACGACGGTACAACCACCGCGCACCCGTCCCTGTACCCTGCCGGAAATGAAGCTTCTGTTACGGATTCACTGACTTCTCATTCATTCGTGCCAGCCTTGGACGAGTATGCAGGTCCTCAAGCCGTCATCATCATCGGCCAAGTCCACCGGGGAGCCCACCGCCTTCTGGCGGCGGCTCCTGTTCCGGCTGCGCCCGCCGCGGCTGCGCCCGCCGCGGCTGCCGCGGCTCAGACCGCAGCGCCCCGACCTTGATCTGCGTGCGCGTCTGGACCTGGACTTGGAGCGCCTGCGGCAGCGCTGGCGCGCACCGGTGCGGCTGCCGCGGGTGGCACTGCCGTGGGAGCGGCTGGCGCTCGGGCTGCTGCTGGCCGAGGTGGCGGTGGTCGTCGCGCAGGCGCGGGACGGGTTCTCGAAGCCGTTCTGGTACGACGAGCAGTGGCGCGCGTACCACATGTCGCTCACCGGCGGCGCCTTCTGGCAGCAGTACAAGCAGGCCAACGCGCCGATCGCGGGCGGCTGGATCCTGCTGGAGAAGGGCGCGGCGCTGCTGTTCGGCAATGTGGAGCTGGCCCTGCGGCTGCCGGTGATCCTCAGCTTCGTGCTCGCGGTGGTGCTCACCTGGCGGGTCGGGCGGCGCCTGCTGGGTGAGCTCGCCGGCCTGCTGGCGGCGGGCGCGCTGGCGGTCAACGGCCCGCTGTTCCAGTTCGTGCCGGAGCTGAAGCCGTACGAGGTCGAGGCGATGGCGACCGTGGCGGTGCTGCTCCTGTGGCTGTGGGCGGCCGAGCCGGGCCGCGACCTCTGGCACCGCCTGGCGGCCTACACCGGCATCGGGCTGCTGTCGGTGCTGGCGACCGCGGTGGTGTTCGTGATCGTCCCGCTGCTCGCCCTCGACCTGGCCGGGGCGCTCCCGGTCCCGCGGTGGCGGTGGCGCTCGCCGCTGGAGCTGGCACGGCTCCGCCTCCGCCTCCGCCTCCGCCGGCCTCCCATGGACGGCATCGCTTCGCTCGCCCGCGCCCTCAGCCGGCGTCTGCTGCCCGGCGCGGTCGCGGGCGGGATCGCCCTCGCGCATCTGCACTGGTTCGTGCTGCGGCAGTCGCGCCAGTTGGGCGCGACCTACTGGCGCCCGCAGTTCGTCCCGCGCGGCAGCGCCGGGCAGGCCTGGCACTTCGCCAGCACGCAGCTGGCGGGGTGGATCCCGGAGGTGGTGACCGGCCCGCTGCGCCAATCCGCCGCGATCGGCTGGCTGCTGTGCCTGGCGCTGCTGGCCGGGACGGCCGTGGCGATCCTGGTGGAGCGCCGGCTGCTGGTGCTGCCGGTGACGCTCTTCGGTGCGCTCGCCCTGCAGTACGTCGCCGCCGCACGCTGGCAGTGGCCGTTCGGGTTCGTGCGCGTCAACCTCTTCCTGGTCCCGCTGGTCTACCTGCTGGCCGCCGCTGGGATCGCCCGCTCGCTGGCGCTGCTGGGACGCTTCGCCCGCTCGCTGCCCAGCGACGGCGACACCAACGGCGACGCCACCGGCGACGGCGGCAGCTGGACCTGGCGGCGGGTGCTGCGCGACGCCGACGCGGTGGTGCTCCCGCTGGCGCTCGCGCTGGTCGTGGTGATCGCCGGGTGGGGGGTGGTGCCGGACGGCCTCAAGCAGATCCAGGCCACCAGCGAGCACACCACCCAGCCGGGCTACGGCGACGGCATCCGCACACTGGTGCAGCGGGCCCGCGAGCTGCAGCTGCCGGGCAGCCTCGTGGTGGTCAGCGGCGCCATGGGCACCAAGGGGTGGGCGTACTACATGTGGTCCTACGACGGCTGGGCGCCGGACCTGCGCGACCAGCCGCCGATCGGCCCGGACCGCACCCTGCTGATGACCGCCCCCGAGCTGCCCGGCATGGAGGCGTTGCTGGCCGCCCACAAGGATGCCCCGCAGGTGGCGGTGCTCTACATGCGCGGCACCGGCCACGACCTGAACGGCTCGATCGACGGGCCGCTGCTGCGGGCCGGCTACCGCCGCACCCTGATGGCCGGCTCGGTCTACTACACCGGGCACCTGGACATCTGGGTGCGGCGGACGGCGCCCAGCCTGCGCGTCACCCGGCCGTGACCACGAAGGGAACGCGACAGCGGCGTCCAGGATTCGTCGCTTGCGACTTGCAAGTGACCCGGATATGGTCAACGGCGTGGAGAAGACACGGTTGGAGGCGTTCAGCGACGGCGTCTTCGCCGTCGCGATCACCTTGCTGGTGCTTGACCTGCGCGTGCCGCAAGCGGTTCGCCCTGGCGGCCTCGGCCGGGCGCTCAACGACCTGTGGCCGAACTACGCCAGCTATGTGGTGAGCTTCTTCATCATCGGGATCATCTGGGTCAACCACCACGGCATGTTCGGTCATATCCGGCGGGTGGACCGGCCGCTGCTGTTCCTGAACCTGCTGCTGTTGCTGTTTGTCGCGCTGATCCCCTTCCCCACCGCGCTGCTGGCCTCCTACGTCCGTTCCGGGGGGGCCAACTCCCATCTGGCCGCCGCTGTCTTCAGCGGCGCGATGTTCGGCATGTCGGCCAGCTTCGCCCTCAACTGGCTGTGGATCCTGCGCGACGGCCGGCTGCTCAGCGAGCACGTCGACCTGGCGGCGGCACGCGCGACCATCCCGCGCTTCGCCGTCTTCGGGATCGTGGCCTACCTGGTGCTGACCGGCCTGTCGTTCGTCAGCGCGCCGCTCACCCTCGCGCTGCATTTCCTGCTCGCCGTCTTCTACATCTTCAACCAGCTGCCCGTCGCCCAGGTCGCCCGCTGAGTGCCGCGGAGCGCTGGGTAAGGAGGAGGATCGCCGTGCCCGCCGCCGCAACGCGTCCGACCGCCGTCCGGGACCACTGCCTGGCGCCCTCACGCGTCATCGACGCGCCCCTGCAGGGCGCCAGCGGCAAGTACGGGCGCCTGTTCCCCGAGGTGCCGCCGCTGCACGCCGATGAGACCGCGCTGCTGCGCCTCGGCGTCGACGACGGCCCCTGCGACGACGGCGCCGCGGTGGTGGACAGCGGCGACGACGGGGGCGTTGACGCCGGCTGGCCGCTGTTCGGCCAGTTCATCGCCCACGACATCACCGCCGACCGCTCCGCGCTGCTGGCCGACGTGGACGACCGCGGCCAGGTGGTGAACTTCCGCACTCCGCGCGCCAACCTCGAGTGCCTCTACGGCGACGGCCCGACTGGCAGCCCCTTCCTCTACGACCGCGACGACGGCGCCAAGCTGCTGGTCGGCGGCAACGACCTGGGCGAGCCCGGCGACCTGCCCCGCAACGCCCAGGGGATCGCACTGGTCGGCGACCCGCGCAACGACGTCCACCTGTTCGTCTCGCAGCTGCACCTGGCGATGCTGAAGGTCCACAACCGGCTGGTCGACCGGCTGCGGGAGGACGGCGAGGCCGAGGCTGAGCTGTTCGACGCCGCCCGGCGCGCGGTCGCCTGGCACTACCAGTGGATCATCGTGAACGAGTTCCTGCCGCTGGTGGCCGGCGAGGCGCTGGTCGACGAGCTGCTGCTGGAGGGGCCGCGCTGGTACCGGCCGGAGGGGCAGCCACAGATCCCGCTGGAGTTCGCCGACGCCGCCTACCGCTACGGCCACAGCCAGATCCGCCGCGGCTACCGCCTGCGGGCGGACGGCCCGGCGCTGCCGCTGTTCCCCGACCTGCTCGGCTTCCAGCCGGTGCCGGCCAGCCGCCGGGTGGACTGGTCGCAGCTGTTCCAGTTCCCTGACAGGCCAGTGCCGCAGGCGGCCAAGCGGATCGACGGGCGCCTGGCGCGCTGCCTGATCCAGCTGCCGATGGCGATCACCGGCGCGGTGGAGGTGGCGGCCTTCCGCTCGCTCGCGACCCGCGACCTGCAGCGCGGGCAGAGCTACGGGCTGCCGTCGGGGGAGGCGCTCGCCCGGCATCTTGGCGCCGAGCCGCTCAGCGCCGACGAGGTCGGCCTGGCCGCCCACGGCTGGGAGGGCGAGACGCCGCTGTGGTACTACCTGCTCCGCGAGGCGGCGGCGCGGGGCGGCGGCGACCGCCTCGGCCCGATCGGCGGCCGCATCGTCGCCGAGGTGCTGCTCGGCATCATCGACCACGACCCGGAGTCCTACCGCGCCGTCGAGCGGGACTGGCAGCCGACCCTGCCCGCCGCCCGGCCAGGCCGCTTCGGCATCGCCGACCTGCTGCTCGCCGCCGACGCCGCTGATCACTGACCTGGGCGGCGGTGGCCCGTCGTGCCGGTGTGGTCACAGATGGGTCCGGCGCCACGCGGCCTTGGCGAGCACAGCATGCTCCGCCGTGCCCTTGGGGTCGTTCAGCGCCGCATACGCGTCCGCCAGTCCCTGGTGGGCGGGCGTGGCGAAGCTTGCCAGGCCGATCTGGTCGAACGGTCGAGCGCGGCGTGGAAGTGGGTCGTCGCGTCCTGCATCCGGCCCGCCTGAAGGCCGTGCAGCGCCCACTCAAGCTCGAGGCGCCCATGGCGCAGCGCGAGCATCGCCGCGGCCAAGCTGTCGGCGGCTTCGGAAGCTTCCAGCGCCGCCCTGGCCCGGCGCAGGCTCGGGGCGCTCGCCTGGCGCCTCGCGTCCGTTGACCCGTGGCGCGACTCCACGCGGGCACGCATGGCCTTGGCCAGCTCAACCTCGAAGATCGGCGGTCGGCTGTCGCCGGGGGGCCGGTCGGCGACGCTCAGGTCGGCCGCGGCCTCGGCCAGCAGACGCATGCCGTCCGAGCCCCTGCGCTCGCGTTGCAGGTACCGGTGAAGTCCAACCTGTGCCCGCAGCGCGTAGACCCCGAGGCCGAGGTCCTGGGCGTGAGCCTCCGCGGCGGAGCCTGCCTCGGCTTTCCCCGCCTGTACCGCCAGGTCCTCGTAGGCGAGCTTGGCTCCCTTCAGCGCGCTGAACGCGGCGTCGTGCCTGCCCGCGCCCAGGTACAGGGTGGCGGCGACCTCGAAGGCGGATCCCTGGGACTCCGGGTCGGGGCTGTCCCCGCGACCCCACGGCATGCCGAGGCGCGTGCCGGTGGCAACCAGCAGGTCGGCTGACCGCCAGTTCCCGCCTCCGTTGGTCAGCTCCTGGTAGATGGTGTCGCGGGGGCTCCCGCGAGGCGCCAGCGTTTCCAGTGAGCCGGCGTCGTTCCGACGACCGGTGGCGGTGGCGGGACGGGGCTGGTCAGCGGCGGCAGGGGCAACATCCCCCGGTCTCCGTTCCTGCTGCCCGCTTTGAACGCTCCCGTCCGCCGCCACCGCCGCCTCCTGCTCACCGTCGCGTCGCCGCTCCGCCGCCGCCGGCTATCTTCGCCATGCACGCTCGGAGGCGGCGACGCGACCGCCGCCTCCTGCTGGGTCAGGGCCGGCTGTAGGAGAAGACCACCGTCACCGAGGCGGAGACCTCCTGGGTGCCCGGGGAGACCGGGACCGGGTTGGTGCCGCCGCTGGAGGCCGGGGCGCGGGTGGTGAGGGTGAGGATCGGGGGTTGGCCGCCGCCCTGCTCGTCGATGGAGGCCACGCCGGTGACGGTGGCGCCGATCAGGCTGGCGGCGGCGTCGGCCTTGGCGCGGGCGTCGTCGATCGCGGCGTGCAGCGCGGCGGCGTGGAACGCCTTGGCGTCCTCCAGCGAGAAGTTCGGGCCGTAGCTGGAGCTGGCGCCGTTGTCGCTGCCGAGCGCCAGCAGCGCCCCGGCGCGGAGAGGTCGCGGACCGTCACGGTCAGCTCCTGGCTGGCGGTGTAGCGGCCGGGGTGCTCGCCGTCCTGGCCGGCCCAGCCGCTGCCGGTGGCGAGGTCGGCCTGGGCGATACCGGCGTGCTGGAAGGCGGCGAGCAGGGTGGTCATCCGCGCGCTCGCCTGGTTCTGCGCGGCGGCGAGGCTGCTGCCGCTGCCCACGGTGCTGAAGTGGAGGGTCGCCGTGTCGGGTTTGGCCTGGACCGTGCCAGTGCCGGTGAAGCGCAGGTAGGCGGCGAGCTGCCCGCCCTGCGCCTGCGCCTGCGCCTGCGGCGGTGCCAGCGGGGCGGCCAGCGGCCGCGCCAGCGCCGGCGGGGCCGCCTGGGAGCGCGGCGTCGCGCTGACGGGCGGCGCGGTCCGCAGCGTCACCGCGCCGGCGATGCCGGTCGCGAGGAGCGCCGCGGCGGCGACGATGGCGCGCTGACGGGTCCTGCCGCGCTGGCATTGGAGCTGGAGCCGGGAGCGTCCAGCAGCGGGGGTGGGGGCGGAAGGCACGGCGGTCGACCTCCGAGGGGTGGGATGGCCGGGTGGGCTGCCCGGCCGCGCTGGGCTGATCCCTTCTGTTTCGGCCCCGGCCGGTGAAGCTGTAGCCGCGCCGGCGGGTCAGCCGGTCAGGCCATCGCCGCGGCAGAGGGCGCCGCACAGCTCGGCGGCCCGCTGCTCGTGCTCGCTGGCGCGACGCTGGGCGCCCAGGGCTCGGTAGGACACGGCCAGGCCGTGGTGGGCGCGGGCCGCGAAGCCGGCCTGGTGGAGGTGGTCGAAGCCGGCCAGGGCGACGGTGTAGTACAGCCGGGCGCTCTCCGGGCTGCCCCCGGCGCGGTCCTGGT
>DASWDC010000224.1:0-1723 GCA_036395655.1 Actinomycetota bacterium
TGGCGTTCTGCCAGGCGGTCGCGGCCCTGGACCGCTTCGACCGCGCCAGCCTCTACTGGGCGGGGCGGCTCACCATGGTCGCCCGCAAGCAGGACTTCGACGCCTACGAGGCCGCCTTCCGCGCGTGGTTCCCGGCTGAGCGGGACCGCGCCACCGACCTGATCGCCGAGTGGGCCTCCCAGATGCGGCCGCCCGAGGCGGAGGCCGCCGGCGTCGAGTTGCTGCTGGAGGAGGGGTTCGCCGAGGAGGGCTGGACCCCGGCCGCGCCAGCGGAGCAGGACGCCGACGCCGACGACAGCGAGGCGATCATCGGCGTGGTCGCCAGCGCCGCCGAGGTGCTGCACGCCAAAGCCTTCGAGGACTTGACCGAGGCCGAGCGCCTCCAGGCCAACCAGCTGATCCGGGCGCTCGCGCTGCGGCTGCCGAACAAGCGCACCCGCCGCCGCCGCCCCTCGCCCCACGGCGCCCAGTTCGACTTCCGCCGGACCGTCCGTGCCTCCCTGCGGACCCAGGGCGAGCCGTTCCGCCGCGCCTGGCGCGACCGGCGCGAGCGGCCCCGGCCGCTGGTGCTGATCCTGGACGTGTCCGGGTCGATGTCGTCGTATTCGAGGGCGCTGACGCAGTTCGGCTTCGCCGCGATCCGCGCCGGCAAGCGGGTCGAGGTGTTCTGCTTCGGCACCCGCCTCACGCGGCTCACGCGGGCGCTGCGCCGCAGCGAACCCGACGAGGCGCTGCGCCAGGTGGCCGCCACGGTGGTCGACTGGGACGGCGGCACCCGCATCGGCGCCTCCCTGAAGGAGCTGCTGGACCGCTGGTCCCAGCATGCCTCCATGCGCGGCGCGGTGGTGGTGCTCTGCTCCGACGGGCTGGAGCGCGGGGACCCGCGGCTGCTCGCCGACCAGATGGCGCGCCTCAGCCGCCTGTCCCACCGGCTGATCTGGCTCAACCCCCTCAAGGGCAGCCCCCGCTACCAGCCGCTCGCCCGCGGGATGGCCGCCGCCCTGCCGCACGTTGACCTGTTCCTGCCCGGCCACAACCTCGCCAGCCTGGAGGCCCTGTGCCAGGTGCTGGAGGCACAGCGGTGAGCGCGCCGGTGAGCGCGACGGTGAGCGCGGCGCTGACCGGCTCTCGGTGTACCGTGCGGTGATGACCGAAATCTCGACGTCGCCGGTGACGGTGTCGCTGACCGCGGCACCGCTGTCGCTGGACGCCGCCTTTCAGGCGGTCCTGCGGCCTGGCTGCGGCGGGACCGCGCTGTTCGTCGGCACGACGCGGACGCCCAACGAGGGCAACCACGTCGAGGAGCTGGAGTACGAGGCGTACGCCGAGGTGGCCCTCCCCGAGCTGGAGCGGGTCGGGCAGGCGGCGCTGACCCGCCACGGCCTTGGCGCCGCCTACCTCGCCCACCGCGTCGGTGCGGTCCCGGCGGGCGAGGCCAGCGTGATCGTGGCGGCTTCCGCTCCCCACCGGGCCGAGGCGTTCGCCGGCTGCCGCGAGCTGATCGACGAGCTGAAGCTCACCGTGCCGATCTGGAAGAAGGAGCACTGGGATGGCGGCGGCCGCTGGGTCGGCATCCCAGTCCCCGACGACGACTTTGAGCCCGACCCCGATGTTCTTGATCCATCGGGGGGCCCCGCGGTTGAGGAGGTTCGCCATGACCGAGCCTGATCGCGTGATGGTGGACAGTTTCGGGCGGGTCGTGCGCGACCTGCGCGTGTCGGTC
>DASWDC010000225.1:0-1931 GCA_036395655.1 Actinomycetota bacterium
CAGGCACGACCAGCCGAAGGGCGAGCAGGTGGCAGCAGGTCCGGCTGAACCGGCCGGCGGGACAGCTGCATCCCCAGCGACCCCGCCACCAGCCCACACGATGCAGCTCGCCGGTGCTTCCGGCGCATTCGGCCCGGACCACCTGCGGCGTGACCTCCAGGACCTGGAGCCGGCCCGCAGTGAGGTAGCGGATGGCCTTTGCCTCGACCGGCTCGCGCGGCATCACGCCTCCCGCATGCTCGTGATCCCGTGGTCGCGCCCGACCCGCTGACGGTGTTCGAGTTCCTCGGCCCATGCGGCATCGTCAACGGGGCGGGCTTCGACATCGCGGCGGGCGGTGGCGAGCGCGGCGTCGACCGCCGCCTGGTAGCGCTCAACGAGGTGTCGAAGCTCCGGGAGTTCCCCGCCCTCAAACGTCGCCAGGGGGACCTGGTCGTCGCGGAGGGACTTGATCGCGCGTCCGTAGCGGCGGTGAACCTCCTGCAGGGGCGCCAGGTCCTCGCTGTCGCCCGCGTCGGTGTCGCTCCGGGCTGCCCGGAGGTCGCGGTGTGCACGGCGGCGGCCCTCGGCGAGCGCGGCGAGGGTCTCGGTGATCTCCTCGGGTGTGGCGTGGTCGAGCGCGCTCCTGCTCACCGCGGCCTGGGCGTTGCAGGCGTCGTCGCTGTAGAGGGTGCGCCGCTCGGCCGTCCACTGCTCCCGGGTCGGGAACTGGTAGCCGTTCGCGCTGCCGTTCGCGCTGCCGGTTACGGCGGCGTCGGGGCCGGCACTGGCATCGGAGACGCCTGGCGGGGTGCGGCGTGTCCAGCAGCCCGGATGGGCCGGCTGGCCGTCGGGCCCGCGGGAGCAGCACGCCGCCGCGCAGACTGAGCAGGGGCCGACCGGCTCGACCTCGATTGACCACTGGAAGTCAGCGGTAGCGGCCTCACCAGAAGGGGTGTTGGAAGTGTTGGAAGTGTTGGGTTCCGAATGGTCGTCACCGTCGCTTCCAACACTTCCAACACTTCCAACAGGGGTATAGAGGCCGCGGTGTGGCCTTGAGAGCCGTCCCGTCTTGACCGCACGGCTGAGGTAGGCGCTGACCGTCTTCTCCTCGATGCCGAGCGCGGCGGCGACCTCCGCGGGTGTGGCGCCCTGCGGGTGCTTGCCGACGAAGCTGATGACCTCGGCGGACCGGTCGCCCAGCCCGGCGGTTGCCCGCAGGTCCCGCGCCCGTGCCGCTGAGGCAACCAGGTCAGGACCGTCGAGCCGCCAGTGGCGGCCGTCGTCGAAGACGAGCGCGTACTCGCCTTCGGGGATGTCGCGGCCGGCGACCTTCAACAGTCCGGCGCGTTCGCTGCGGTCGCGGGTCAACACCAGCACGCTGTCGGCGGCGCCGGCGAGGCCGTGGGTGCCACTGACCGAGTCGATGAAGTCGCTGGAGGTGGCTTTGCGGTCGTGGTGGCAGACGACGACGGCGAGGCCGGGATGGTCGCGGGCGAGCTGTTGCAGCGCGCTGCCGACGCGGTAGTCACGCTGGTAGGCCGACTCGCCGGGCAGGGCGGGCGGCATGATCTTGCCGAGCGTGTCGACCACCACCAGTGCGGTCTGCGGGTGGCAGGTCATGAACGCGTCGATGGTGGCCAGGAGTTGGCCGGGTTCGACGACGGTCAGGTAGTGGAACAGCGGCGGGATCGGCTCGTCGGTGCCGAGGAGCGCCCGGCAGCGGTCTTGCATGCGCCGGTCGCTGTCTTCCAGGGCGAGGTACAGCACGCGGCGTGGCTCTGTGACCGGGATCGTGCCGAGTGCGTAGCCGCCGGCGGCGCGGCCGAGGAGGGCGTTGATGACGAACCAGGACTTGCCGATTTTTGGGGGGCCGACCAGGAGCGCGAAACCCTCGGGGAGCAGGTCGGGGACGGCGTAGCGCAGCGGCGGGAAGGTCTGCGCGTCGAGCC
>DASWDC010000226.1:0-4121 GCA_036395655.1 Actinomycetota bacterium
CAAAGCTCTACGTGAAGCAGCAGGGCTGCAACCCGGCGTCGAGCTTGAGATCACGGAGGACCACGGGCAGATCCAGATCGAGGTCGCCTCCCAGCCAATCCGGCTGGTCGAGCGCGACGGCTTCCTCGCCGCCGAAGTCGAGGGCGACCAAGGCCCTCCGCTAACCGCGGAAGCGGTCCGCGACCTGCTCGACGGGCTGCGCCGGTGATCACCGTCGACACCTCGGTGACGGTGGCGGCGTTCGCCCGATGGCATGTTGCCCACGGCGTCGCCCGCGAGGCGCTCAAGCACGTCGATCGCCTGATCGGCCACGTCGCCGTCGAGACCTACTCGGTGTTGACCCGGCTGCCGCCCCCGCGCCGTGTGCCCGCCCAGTTGGTCATCGAGTTCCTCGGCCACTCCTTCCCCAATCCCGCCCTGACCCTTCCCGACGACCACTACGCCGAACTGCTCCGCCTCGCCGCCGCCCAGAACATCGTCGGTGGGGCGATTTACGACGCGCTCATTGCCAAGACCGCCGGCAGTCACCAAGCGACGTTGCTCACCCTCGACGCCCGAGCCGCCAGCACCTATGCCGCCGTCGGCGTCGACCATCGCCTGCTCTCCTGAAGCTGGGCGTCACGGCAGGTCATGGCTGTCTACCAGCGGCAACCGTCGTCGGCCGTGATCGGCGCGATCCGCTCAGCGTGCCGCGCAGGTCCGCCCTCAACACGATCCTGCGTCAAGCGGCTGGGATGCCGAGGGCCTGGCCGAGGAAGCCGATCACATGGCGTTCATAGCCCTTCGGGTCGACGTCGAAGGCGCCGACGTGGTCGGCGGTGGGGACGAGCCACTCCGCTTTCGGGTCGCCCGCCTTGGCGTAGAGCTTGGCGGCCTGGTCGGGGCGGACCTTGGTGTCGCGCAGGCCATGGATCACCAGCACCGGGCGCGGTGCGATCCGCCGGATGACGTCGGCCGGGGTCACCCGGGAGACGTCCGCGCCCGCACGGAGCTGCGCGAACAGCACCGTCACCGGGGCGAACGGGAAGGCCGGGAGGCCCGCCTCCTGGTGGAAGTTGTAGGCGATGACCTGCTGGAGGGAGGCGAAGCCGGAATCCTCGACCACCGCCCGCAGGTCGCTGTCGCGGGCGGCGGCCAGCAGCGCCGTCGACGCCCCCTGGGAGTTGCCGACCACCGCGATGCGCCCCGGGTCCACGCCCGGCTGCCCTTTGGCGAAGTCGACCGCGGCGAGCAGGTCCCAGGTCTCCTTGTAGCCGGCGGTGTTGTAGCGGCCGCCCGACAGCCCGCAGGCCCGGTAGTCGAAGTCGAGCACCGCGAACCCGTGCCGGTGGAACAGCGGCAGCTTCCGCAGCCACTCCTCCCGGCTTTGTCCCCGCCCATGCGACAGCACCAGCACCGGCGCCAGCCCCGCCTGCGTGCCCTGGCCGGCCGGCAGGAACCAGCCGCGCAGCACCACCCCGTCCCGCGAGGTGAACGAGACGTCCCGGAACGCCAGGTGATACCTGGCCGGGGTCTCCACCACCGCCTGGCGTGGCAGCAGCAACAGCTTGGAGCTCGCCGACCAGGCTACGAACCCCACCGCGGCCACCGCGAGCAGCAGCGCCCCGAGCAGCGCGGCGAGGACCCGCCGCAGCCAGCGCCGCCACGCCCGCTCCGACGCCACCCCCCAGGTCCCTACCGGAATGGGATCCCCGGTCTCAACCGCCACCGCAACCTCCTCCTTGGCACCTGCTGGAGCAGTTCTACACGATCCGTCCCCTTCCTTCGCCGCGGATCTCCGGATCTGTGGATATTCGGTGTTCGCCGCCGCATCGGCGACGGTAGGGTGGGCCAGCGAGCCAGCCAAGAGGGAGGCGTCATGCGTGTGCTCAGGATCGGCGTGGTCGGCGACTACCAGCCCGGCAACGAGACCCACACCGCCACCGCCGCGGCCGTCGAGCATGCCGCCGCGTCCCGTGGCTGGGCCGCCGAGGTCACCTGGATCCCGACACGGGCGGTCATGGGCGCGGGCGAGGCCGAGGCCGAGGATGCGCCGGAGGGCGCCGCCGCCCGGACGCTCGCCGGGTTCGACGCCCTGTGGATCGCACCCGGCAGCCCCTACCAGAGCATGC
Organism: Actinomycetota bacterium; assembly: GCA_036395655.1. Taxonomy (GTDB): domain Bacteria; phylum Actinomycetota; class CALGFH01; order CALGFH01; family CALGFH01; genus DASWDC01. The sequence goes on from DASWDC010000226.1 coordinate 2,112, forward strand.
GGGGCGCCCTCGCGGCGATCACCTACGCCCGCGCACCAACGACCTGCCGTTGCTCGGCACCTGCGGCGGCTTCCAGCACATGCTGATCGAGTTCGCCCGCAAGGTCGCCGGCATCCCCGACGCCGACCACGCCGAATACAACCCGGACGCCTCCCGGCTGCTGATCGGCGCGCTGGCCTGCTCGCTGGTCGGCCAGACCATGACCGTCACCCTGGTCGAGGGCTCGGTCGCCCAGCGGGCCTACGGGACCGCCAGCACCACCGAGCGCTACTACTGCCGCTTCGGCCTGAATCCCGCGTACCTCCCGGCCCTCCAGCACGCCGGCCTGGTGGTCAGCGGCACCGACCAGGACGGCGAGGTCCGCATCATGGAACTGCCCGGCCAGCGCTTCTTCGTGGCGACCCTGTTCGTGCCTCAGACCTCCAGCACCCCCGCCGCCCCACATCCCCTGATCAGCGCCTACCTGGCCGCCGCCCAGCGGGCTGCGGCACGCGCGGCGCTGACCGCCTCGACACCGTCGCAGTGACCGGGTTTCTCAGCGGCGCAGCGGCGCACCGGCGCTAGCTGGCCAGACGATCGGAGGGAGCATGGGCGGGATCGACGGCATCGGCAACACCCCGATCGTCCGGCTGGAGCAGCTACCCGGCGACGGCAGCGCCGAGCTCTGGGTGAAGCTGGAGGCGGCCAACCCGACCGGCTCCTACAAGGACCGGATGGCCTTGGCCATGATTGACGCTGCCGAGCGCGACGGGCGCCTCCAGCCGGGGCAGTTGGTGGTCGAGTACACCGGCGGCAGCACCGGGTCGTCGCTCGCGTTCGTCTGCGCCGTGAAGGGCTATCCGCTGCGGATCGTGTCATCCGACGCCTTCGCCGTCGAGAAGATCCGGACGATGCAGGCCTTCGGCGCCGAGGTCGAGCTGATCTCCAGCCCGCGGGGCATCACTCCCGACCTGATCCCCGCCATGATGGCCCGTGCCGGCGAGATCGCCGCGGAGACCGGCGCGTTCTGGACCGACCAGTTCAACAACGCCGACATGCTCGGCGGCTACCAGCGCCTGGGCGAGGAGGTACTGGAGCAGCTGCCCTCCCCGCCGGGCATCGGCGCGTTCTGCGCCTACGTCGGCACGGCTGGCTGCTTCCTCGGCACCAGCCGCGCCCTGACCGCGAAGTTCCCGGAGCTGCGCCGCGTGGCGGTCGAGCCGGCGGAGTCAGCGGTCCTCTCCGGCGGCCCGCCCGGCACCCACCACATCGAGGGCGGCGGCATCGGCCGGAGGCCGCCCCTCCTCCAACTCGACGGCTTCGACGAGGCCGTCGCCGTCCCCGAAGCCGACGCCTTCGCCATGGCCCGCACCGCCGCCCGCCGCGAGGGCGTCTTCTCCGGCCCCTCGACCGGCGCCAACCTGGTCGCCGCCCTCCAACTCGCCCAGCGCCTCGGCCCCGGGCCGCCGGGTCGTCACCGTCCAGGCCGACAGCGGCCTCAAGTACCTGGCCGGGGGCGCCTACTGAGGCAGCCGCGTCACCCGCCCGCGGTGAGCTTGGTGTGCCACTGGGCCTCGCGGGCGACGGCGGCCCGATCATCAGCGGCCCGATCATCAGGGGAGTCAGCCGCCGGGCTGGCCCTCCTGTCGCTGCTTGCCTTGACATTGGGCGAACGCTTGTTCGATGCTATGAGGCATGCGTTTCACGGAAAGTGGTGGTGCTGCTACTCAAAGAGAAATCGAAGGGCTGGCTGAGCGGGTTCGGCCGCTGGCGTTGGCCGATGAGCGGGTGGTTCCCGTGCCTGCGGCGTTCCAGGGGCTGGTGCCTGGGGGAGGACTGCGGCGGGGGAGCACGGTGAGCGTCCAGGGGTCGGTGGCGCTGGCACTGGCGCTGGTCGCGGGGGCTTCGGCAGCGGGGTCGTGGGTGGTGGCGGCGGGGCTGCCCGACCTCGGGGTGGTGGCGGCGGCGGAGGCCGGCATCGTCCTGGAGCGGTTCGCGCTGGTGCCCGCGGTTGGTTCCCGGGTGTGGGCG
>DASWDC010000227.1:0-8026 GCA_036395655.1 Actinomycetota bacterium
ACGCCGAGGCGCACGCCACCGAGACGCTCTCGTTCGGGCAGGTGGTGGCGCAGTCGTCCAACATCGGCACCATCGAGGTCGCCCAGCGGCTTGGCCGCGACCAGCTCGTCCGGGCCGAGCAGGCGTTCGGCTACGGGCGCCGCACCGGCGCGGGCGTGCCGGGGGAGAGCGCCGGCATCCTCAACCCGGTCAGCACCTGGCACTGCACCGACTGGGTCAACGCCATCGGGCAGGGCGTCGCCGTCACGGTGCTGCAGATGACCCGGGTCTACGCCACTGTCGCCAACGGCGGCGTGATGGTCGAGCCGCGCCTGTTGAAGGGCACCATCGACTCCAGCGGCACGCTCAATCCCGCACCCGCCTCGGCGCGCCGCCGGGTGATCTCCAGCGCCACCGCCAAGACCCTCACCAGCATCCTGGAGGGCGTGGTGCGCAAGGGCGGCACCGCCCCTGCCGCCGCGCTGGCCGACTGGACCGTGGCCGGCAAGACCGGGACCGCCCAGAAGCCCGGCCCGGACGGCCGCTACATGCCCGGCAAGTTCGTGGCCTCCTTCATCGGCTTCGCCCCAGCCGAGCGCCCCGCCGTGGTGATCGCGGTGGTGCTGGACGAGCCGACCGCCGGCTCCCACTTCGGCGGCGTGGTCGCCGCCCCGGTGTTCCGCCAGATCGCCGACTACGAGCTGCACCACCTGGCCATCCCACCCACCGTCCCGCTGGCCCAGGCCGCGGCTGCCCGGGGCGCCCTCCCCGCCGCCGACGGCGACGCCCCCGGCAGTCCCGCCGCCGCCCCGGCCGCCCAACTCACCCAGACGAACCAGGCCCCGCCATGACCCCATGTATGAAGAGCCGCCGATGAGCTACCCCCCCGGCCGATCCTTGTTAGGCTTTGCCCGGTCGCCGCAGCTGTGGCGGCAGGTACTGTCCCGGAGCCCCGGCGTTCCCGCCGCTGGAGGCTCAGACCGTCGATGCGGGCTCAACTTTCCATGACACTGACGCCCCGGTGCGTCCCGCTCGCCTCGCTCGCCGCGGCAGTTGGCGGCGAGCTTCGCAATGGCGATGGGACGCTGGTGACGGACGTCGTCCTCGACACCCGCGCGGTCTCAGACGGCGCCCTGTTCTGCTGTGTGCCCGGCCGCCGGGTCGACGGCCACGACCTCGCCGGCCAGGCGGTCGCGGCCGGCGCGGCGGCGCTGTGCGCCGAGCGGCCCGTCGAGGCCAGCGTGCCGCAACTGCTGGTTCCTTCGGTGCGGGCCGCGCTCGCGCCGCTCGCCGCCGCCTTCTTCGACCATCCCGCGAGCCGCCTCGACCTGGTCGGGATCACCGGCACCAACGGCAAGACCACCACCGCCTTCATGCTGGACGCGATCATCCGCGCCGCCGGGCTGCGCAGCGGCCTGATCGGCACCGTCGAGGTGCGCGTCGGCGACGAGCGGCGCCCGGTCCTGCACACCACCCCGGAGGCGCCCGACCTCCAGCGCGTGCTGGCTGAGATGGCCGACAGCGGCGTCCAGGCGGCGGCTGTGGAGGTCTCCAGCCACGCCCTCGCCTACGGCAGGGTCGACGCCACCCACTTCCGCGCCGCGATCTTCACCAACCTCACCCCCGAGCACCTCGACTTCCACACCGACCTGGAGGGCTACTTCCAGGCCAAGCGGCTGCTGTTCACCCCCGCCTTCGCCGATCTCGCCGTCGTCAACCTGGACGACCCCTACGGCCGCCGCCTCGCCGGCGAGCTCGCGCGGACCGGCGACGTCCCGGTGGTCACGATTGGGCGAAGCCAGGAGGCCGCCTGGCGCGCCAGCGCGATCGAGGCGTCGCTGGCGGGCACCAGCTTCCAGCTCGACGGCCCTGGCCCCGGCCCCGGCGGCCCGCGCCAGGCGCAGGTCCGGCTGCGGCTCGCCGGCTACTTCAACGTCGCCAACGCCCTCGGCGCGCTGGCCGCCGCCGACGCGCTCGGGATCGACCTCGGCACCGCCGTCCAGGGGCTCGCCAGGCTGCGTGGGGTGCCGGGCCGTTTCGAGCGGGTGGAGGGCGGACAACGGTTCACCGTGCTGGTCGACTACGCCCATACCCCCGACTCGCTGGAGAGCGTCCTGCGCGCCGCCAGGACGGTCGCCTCGGGGCGGGTGCTGCTGGTGTTCGGCTGCGGCGGCGACCGCGACCGCGCCAAGCGGCCGCTGATGGGCGAGATCGCCGGCAAGCTCAGCGACCTCGCCGTGGTCACCTCCGACAACCCGCGCTCCGAGGACCCCGGGGCGATCATCGCCCAGATCCTCGAAGGGCTGCGACGCAGCGCCGGCCCGGACCGGTTCCAGGTGGTCGCCGACCGCCGCGCCGCGATCCGCACCGCCCTCGCCCTGGCCACCCCCGGCGACCTGGTGATCGTCGCCGGCAAGGGCCACGAGCTGGGCCAGGTGTTCGCCGATGGCCGCAAGATCCCGTTCGACGACCGCGTCGTGGTCGCCGAGGAACTCGCCCGCCTCGGGCACCGCCCGGCAGGGCCAGCGGGGGCCCCCGATGAATCAGGGGGTGCGCTGTGATCCCGCTCACCCTCCAGGAGGTCGCGGAGGCAGCCGGGGGAGTCCTGCGCGACGCCGACGGCACGGCCGTCTCGACGGGCATGGGGACTGACTCCCGCACGATCCGCCCCGGCGACCTCTTCGTCGCCCTGCCCGGCAGCCAGACCGACGGCCGCCGCTTCGCCGCCGCCGCCGTGGCGGCCGGGGCGGTCGCCGCGGTCGTCCAGACCCAGACGGAGCGCGGGGGAGCCGGCGAACCTGGGACCCCCGAGTTCCATGGGGTGCCCCGCGTCGAAGTCAGCGACCCGCTGCGGGCGCTCATGGCCCTCGCCGCCGCCGTGCGGGGCCGCAGCCGCGCCCGGGTCGTGGGGATCACCGGGTCGACCGGCAAGACGACCACCAAAGACCTGCTCCACGCCGCGCTCTCCACCCGCCTGCGGACCAGGGCCAACCAGGGCTCCTTCAACACCGAGGTCGGGCTGCCGCTGACCCTCGCCCGGCTGGAGCCCGACACCGAGGCCCTCGTGGTCGAGATGGGCGCGCGCGGGCCCGGCCACATCGCCGAGCTGGCCGCCCTCGCTCACCCCGAGGTTGGGGTGGTGCTCAACGTCGGCGTCGCCCACATCGGCATGTTCGGCTCCCGCGAGGCGATCGCCGCCGCCAAGGGCGAGCTGGTCGAGGCGCTCCCCGCCAGCGGCACCGCCGTGCTCAACGCCGATGACCCGCTGGTCGCCGCGATGGCCGGCCGGACCGCCGCGCGGGTGCTCCGCTTCGGTGCCGCCGCCGCCGACGTCGGCGCCGAGGCGGTCACCCTCGACGACGCCGGCTGCGCCCACCTGAAGCTCCGCACCCCTGCGGGGAGCGTGGCGCTGACCCTGCCCGCCCCCGGCGAGCACCTGGTCAGCGACGCGCTGGCAGCCGCAGCCGCCGCCCACGTCCTCGGCCTGGACCCCGACCAGATCGCCGCCGGGCTCGCCGCGGCGCGGCTCTCGCCCGGCCGTATGCAGGTCGGCCGCCGCGCCGACGGCCTCACCGTGATCAACGACGCCTACAACGCCAACCCCGCCTCCCTGGCCGCCGCCCTCAAGGTCCTCGCCGCCGCCCGCCACAAGGAGGGCGGCCGCCGGGTCGCCGTCCTCGGCGAGATGGCCGAGCTCGGCGACCACGCCGAGGCCGAGCACAACCAGGCCGGCCGCCTCGCCACCCGCCTCGGCATCGACCGCCTGATCGGTGTCGGGCCCGCCGGCCAGTGGATCGTCACGGCCGCCCGCCTGGAAGGCATGTCGCCCGAGGAGGCACTCGTCGTCCCCAACGTCACTGAGGCGCTTGCCCTCCTCACACCGTGGCTCACCCCCGCCGACGTCGTGCTGGTCAAAGCCAGCCGCGTGGTCGCCTTGGACCGGCTCGCCGAGCAGCTGCTCAGCGGCGAAGGCGACGGCAACGGCGACGACTGGAGGGTGCCCGCGTGATCGGCATCCTGATCGCCGCGGCCGTGGCGCTGACCGTCTCGATCATCGGCACGCCGCTGGCGATCCGCGCGTTCCGGCGGCGTGGGCTCGGCCAGCTGATCCACGTCGACCTGCCCGACGCCCACCAGACCAAGCGCGGCACCCCCACCATGGGTGGCGCGGTGGTCATCCTCGGCGCGGTCGTCGCCTACCTGGCCGTCCACCTGGTCTCCGGCCGCAACGCGCCGGTCACCCCCGGTGGGCTGCTGGTGATCATCACCATGGTCGGGACCGGCGCGGTCGGCTTCGTCGACGACTTCCTGAAGAGCCGCAACCAGCGCAGCCTCGGCCTGACCAAGACCGAGAAGTTCATCGGGCAGGCGGTCTGCGCGCTGGTGCTGGGGCTCGGCGCCTGGTACTGGGCGCACTCCTTCCACGGCATCTCGTTCGTGCGGCCGATCATCGGCACCACCCTGCCGCTGATCGTCTATCTCGTCTGGGTGTTCGTGCTGCTGTCGGGGGTGTCCAACGCCGTCAACCTGACCGACGGGATGGACGGGCTCGCCTCCGGGGCGACCGTGCTGGTGATGAGCGCCTATCTGGTGATCGCCTTCTGGGAGTTTCGCCACCTCTGCACCCTGCCGCCGGTCAACGCGCCCGCCTGCTACCAGTTCCCGCGCGGCGGCTCGCCGCAGGACCTGGCGATCGTGGCGGCGGGGATGATGGGCGCGACCGCCGGCTTCCTGTGGTGGAACGCCCCGCCCGCGCGGATCTTCATGGGCGACACCGGCTCGCTGTCGCTCGGGGGCACCCTCGCCGGGCTGGCGCTGTTCACCAACACCCAGCTGCTGCTCGCCGTGATCGGTGGGCTGTATGTGGTGGAGGCCCTCTCGGTGATCATCCAGGTCGCCTCCTACCGGTTCTTCCAGCGCCGGGTCTTCAAGATCGCCCCGATCCACCACCATTTCGAGCTGTCGCAGTGGCCCGAGTTCACCGTGATCGTCCGCTTCTGGATCCTCGCCGGGCTTGCAGTTGCCTTCGGCCTCGGGCTGTTCTATGCCGAGTTCCTCGCCCAAGGGGGTGGAAGTGGCTGACGACCACGTCGTGTCCCAACCTGATCCGGCCCGCCCGGTCGCCGAGTGGCCCGCGCACTGCTCGCCCGGATGGTTCGCCGGTCTGCCGGTGCTGGTCTGCGGCCTCGGCGTCTCCGGCAGGGCCGCCGCCACGCATCTGGCAGCCTTCGGCGCCGACGTGCTCGCCTGCGACGACGCCACCAACCTCGACGTCAGCGGCCTGCTCGCCGCCGGGGTCAAGACCCACCTCGGCGGCGCGGCGGTGGAGCTGCTCGACGGGCGCCGGCTGGTGGTGGTCGTCCCGGGCGTGCCCGAACGGCATCCGCTGCCGCGGACCGCCCTCGCCGCCGGCATCCCGGTGTGGAGCGAGGTCGAGCTGGCCGCCCGCCTCGCCGCCACCTCGATGGTCGGCGTCACCGGCACCAACGGCAAGACCACCACCGTCGAGCTGGCCGCCGCGATGCTGTCCGCCAGCGGCCTGCGCACCGTCGCCGCCGGCAATGTCGGCACCCCGCTGATCGACGCGGTGCTGGCCGCGCCGGCGCCCGAGGCGCTGGTGGTGGAGCTGTCCAGCTTCCAGCTCCGCTTCACCCACACCCTGCGGCTCGCCGCCGGGGCCTGGCTGAACTTCGCCCCCGACCACCTCGACTGGCATCCCGACCTGCCCAGCTACGCCGCCGCCAAGGCGCGGGTGTGGGCCAACCAGACCGCCGACGACTGGTCGGTCTACGCCGCCGACGACCCGGTGGTGGCCGCCAACGCGGCCCACTCCCTGGGTACCCCGGTCCCGTTCACCCTCGGCCGCGCCGCGCCCGGCGGGCTCGGGGTCGAGGCGGGGGTGGCGGTATCGCGGATCCCCGGTCTGGAGGGCGGGCTGTGGCGCGCGGCGGCGCTGCGGCTGCCCGGCCGGCACAACCTCGCCAACGCGCTGGCGGCCTCGGCCCTCTCCCTGGCGCTCGGCGGCCACCCCGCCGCCATGGCCAGGGCGATCGCCGCCTTCCGCGGCGGCCCGCATCGGCTCACCAGCGTCGGCGAGATCCGCGGGGTCGCCTTCGTCGACGACTCCAAGGCCACCAACCCCCACGCGGCCGCCCGCGCCCTGGCCTCCTACCAGCGGGTCGTCTGGATCGCCGGGGGGCGCAACAAGGGCCTCGACTTCGACGAGCTGGCGGCCGGCGCGCGCGCCCAGCTGGTCGGGGTGGTGCTGCTGGGGGAGGCCGCCGGGGAGCTGGAGGAGGCGCTGGAGCGGGCCGGCTACGACGGGCCGGTGGCGCGCGCCGCCTCCATCGGCGAGGCGGTGATGGTCGGCCTCGGCCTCGCCGAACCGGGCGACACCGTGCTGCTCGCGCCCGCCTGCGCCAGTTTCGACATGTTCAGCTCCTACGTCGAGCGTGGCGACGCCTTCACCGCGGCCGTCGCCCGCCTGGCCGCCCGCTACCAGGGCCCGGACCATGGGGGTGGCCGTCCTGTCCGTCCGTGAGGCCACCCGGCACCCGGCCCGCGCGGGGACCCAGGCGCGGTCGCGGCCACGCGGCGCGCGGCTGCGGAACGGGCTCGGCGCCTTCTCCAGCCAGCATCTGCTGCTGGTGGTGGTGTGCGCGCTGCTTGCCGTCGGGCTGGTGATGGTGCTGTCGGCCTCCTCGGTGCTGGCCTACGCACGGTTCCACGACTCCTACGCCTACTTCAAGAAGCAGCTCCTGTGGGTCACCCTCGGCCTGATCGCGATGCTGGCGGTGAGCCGTGTCGACTACCGGCGCTGGCGCCGCCTCGGCGCGCCGCTGCTGGTCGCCTCGACGCTGGGGCTGTTCATCGTGCTGGTCCACCCGGGCGCGGTCACCGCCTACGGCGCCACCCGCTGGATCCCGATCGGGTTCGGCATCACCCTGCAGCCGGCCGAGTTCGCCAAGCTGGCGCTGCTGCTGTTCTCCGCCGACGTGCTGACCCGCAAGCGCCGCCTGATCGGCGACGTCCGCCACCTGCTGGTGCCGGTGCTGCCGGTGACGCTGGTGCTGGCCGCGCTGGTGATGGCCGAACCGGACCTCGGCACCACCATGCTGCTGTCGGCGATCGCCTTCGGGATGCTGTTCATCGCCGGGACGCCGCTGCCGCTGTTCACCGCCATGGGCGTCGCCGGCCTCGGCGGCGGCCTCGGGCTGATCATGCTCGCCCCCTACCGCCGCTCCCGCTTCTTCTCGTTCGTCAACCCGGCCCGCGACTACCAGGACGGCGGCTGGCAGTTCATCCAGGGCAGCCGCGCGCTCGGCTCCGGCGGGCTCTTCGGTGTCGGCCTCGGCGCCAGCAAGCAGAAGTGGTTCTACGTGCCGAACGCCCACACCGACTTCATCTTCGCGGTGATCGGCGAGGAGCTGGGCCTGCTCGGCACCCTGGCGATCATCGGGCTGTTCCTGGTCATCGCCTACACGGGGATCCGGGTGGCGCGCCGCGCGCCCGACCCGTTCGGCCGCTACCTGGCCGGCGGCATCACCCTGTGGCTGGTCGTCCAGGCGGTGGTCAACATTGGCGCGGTGGTCGGCGTGCTGCCGATCACCGGTGTGCCGCTGCCGCTGGTGTCGTTCGGCGGGTCGAGCATGATGGTGATGCTCACCGCCATCGGCATCCTCCTCAACGTCGCCCGGCAGGAGGTCGCCGAGGCGCCCGCACCGCTGCGGGCGACCATGGCCGCGGCGGCGGCGGGCCGCCGCCGCCCCGCCGCCGTGACCGCCGCTTCCTCCGCCATGCCCGGCCTCGCCGGAGCCCGCACCACCTCCACCAAGGCCAAGGCGAGCGCCAAGGCGAGCGCCAAGGCCAATGCGAAGGCCAAGGTCCAGAGCAAGCCCCAGAGCAAGCCCCAGAGCACCAGCCAAGGCAAGGCGCACGGCCAACCAAAGGCACCAGGCAACCCAGCGGCCCGGCGGCAGGCGCCGGCGCCCTCGGCCTCGGCGCGCCGGCCCCGCCCCCCCGGGACCGGGCGTTCCGCTGACCGTTC
>DASWDC010000228.1:0-2109 GCA_036395655.1 Actinomycetota bacterium
CGGCCCTCAGAACAGCCGGGGAGTGGTTGGCTCCAGGCCGCGCAGCTCGTCGTAGTCGAGCTCGACGCAGCGGATGCCGCGGTCGGCGGCCAGCACCCGGGCCTGCGGCGCGAACGCCTGGGCGGCGAGGACCCCCCAGACCTGGCCGAGGGGCCCCTGGAGGCGGACGAGGTAGCGGGTCAGCTGCTCGACGCCGTCGATCTCGCCGCGGCGTTTGACCTCGACGGCGACGTAGCCGCCGTGCTCGTCGCGGCACAGCAGGTCCACTGGGCCAATGTCAGTTGGGTATTCACGGCGGACCACGGCCCAGCGGTCGCCGAGCGCTTGGGGGCGTTCGGCGAGCAGCTCCTGGAGGTGGCGTTCGACGCCGTCCTTGACCAGGCCGGGGTCGTGGCCGAGTTCGTGGGCGGAGTCGTGGAGGATCTCGTCGATGGTAATGGTCATGGTTTCGCCGCTGCGGTTGGCGACCCGCCAGACGCCGGCCGTGTCGTTCTGGTTGAGCGTGCAGGGCGCGGTCATCCAGTTGAGCGGTTTGTAGCCGCCGCCGTCGGCGTGGACCAGGACGGAGCCGTCGGCTTTGACGATCAGCAGGCGAGTGGCGAGCGGCAGGTGGGTGCTGAGGCGGCCGGCGTAGTCGACGCTGCAGCGGGCGATGACGAGGCGCATGGGGGGAGGATAGCCGAGCCGGGGGGCGGCGTCGCCGGTGGCGTCCTGGGTCCAGGTCCTGGGTTCAGGTCCTGGGTCCAGGTCCTGGGTCCAGGTCCTGGCTTGGTTCGGCGCGCGGCTTGCGGGGGAAGTCGGCGGGGGAGTTTGCGCTTGGTCCGAGTCTGGAGGAGGAGTCGCGTGCGCATCGCGCTGGTCGCGCCGCCCTGGTTTTCTGTGCCACCCGATGGCTATGGCGGGATCGAATCGGTGGTGGCGCTGCTGGCCGACGGCCTGGCCGAGCGGGGCCATGAGGTGACGCTGTTCGCCCCGCCGGGGTCGCGGACCAGGGCGCGGCTGGTCGCGCCGCTGGGTGAGGAGCAGTCCCCGCCAGCCGGCGCGGTCGGGGACCCGTGGTATGAGGCGGCCCATGCGGTGGCCGCCTACGAGCGGGCAGAGGAGTTCGACCTGCTCCACGACCACACCGGCCCGGTGGGGGCGAGTATCGGCGCGGTGAGCGGCGCGACGGTGGTGCACACGCTGCACGGGCCCTTCACCGGGCCGGCGAAGCTGCTGTATGGGCGGCTCGCCCGCAAGCTGTGGTTCGTGGCGATCTCCGAGAGCCAGCGGTCGTTCGCGCCGCCGGGGCTGCGCTGGGCGGGGGTGGTCTACAACGGCATCGCGATGGATCGCTACCCGTTCGCCGCCGGGCGGGACCGGGGAGACTACCTGGTGTTCATCGGCCGGGTCGATGAGGAGAAGGCGCCGGACCTGGCGGTGGAGGCGGCGCGGCGTGCCGGCCGCAAGCTGCTGATGTGCTGCAAGATCCAGAACGAGCGGGAGGAGCGCTACTGGGCCGAGAAGGTCGAGCCGCTGCTGGGGAGGGACGGCGCCGACGTTGAGGTGCTGGGGGAGTGCGACCATGACGACAAGACCCGGCTGCTCGGCGGCGCCGCGGCGGTGCTGTTCCCGGTGCAGTGGCCGGAGCCGTTCGGGCTGGTGATGGTGGAGGCGATGGCCTGCGGGACGCCGGTGGTCGCCTGGCGCAACGGCTCGGTTCCCGAGGTGGTGGAGGACGGCCGTTCCGGGTTCATGGTCGATTCGATGGATGAGTTCGTCGCCGCGATCGGCAAGGTGGATCAGCTTGACCGCGCGGCGGCGCGCGACCACGTGGCGCGGCGCTTCTCGGCGGAGGCGATGGTGGACGGCTACGAGGAGGCCTACCGGCGCGCGTTGGCCGGCCACGAGGGGTGAGCGCCGGGCGGTTATGATGGCGGCGCCATGCTGCCGGAGAATCAATACCTGCCGACCGGGAATATGGTCTGAATTTCGCCTGCCAGGGCGGTTACTCTGTGCTGAGATGAGCGGGTCTTCCCGCTGCCGCTGGTGCGGCTGTCTGGTCGGAGTCGGATCGGGGACTGATGAGCGTGGCGGATCCGCGAGCGCCGCGAGCGCCGCGAGCGCCCA
>DASWDC010000229.1:0-8686 GCA_036395655.1 Actinomycetota bacterium
CCAGGAAGACCGAACCCCACCAGAAGTGCGCCAGCAGCCAGCCGCCGATCACCGGCCCCAGCACGATCCCGAGGCCCGCCATCGCCGCCCACACGCCGATGGCGCGGTCGCGCTCGGTGCCGAGCGGGAAGATGTCGGTGATGATCGACAGGGTCGCCGGCATGATCATCGCGCCGCCCACGCCCATCACCGTTCGGGTCGCGATCAGCATCCCCGACGACCCCGCCCAGGCGGACGCGATCGAGCCGCCCACGAACACCAGCAGCCCGATGTCCAGCAAGAGCCTGCGCCCGAACCGGTCCCCCAGCGCCCCCATGGTCAGCAGCAGCCCGGCGAACGCGAGGGTGTAGGCGTCGACCATCCACTGCAGCTGGCTGGCGCTGGCGCCCAGGTCCCGGACCAGCGTCGGCAGGGCCACGTTGAGGATGGTGTTGTCCATCCCGATGACGACCAGGCTCAGCGACAGGATCACGAGCGCCTGCCAGCGCCGGCGGTAGAGCTGTTCGGCCATCGTGTGTCTCCCTTCGGCGCATCGCATATACGAGTCAGTATTGTATTTTAATCACGCCGGCGGGTGCCCGCAAGCAGTTCCGTCAAACCAGCCCAACCCGTAGGGCAGCCCCCCCGAGACGGATATACTCGGTGGGTCGCCGGCCCGGCGGGACGTGGGCCGGCCCTGACCTCTGTCCTCTCCGGAGGGACTACTCCAACACGTGCAACAACCTCAGACGACACGAGTCACGGTCAACGTGCGGGTTCCCGGCAACCAGTCGATGGTCAGCCTCCTCGGCACCCGCGACGAACTGCTCAAGCTGATCGAGGCGGCGTTCGAGAGCACCGTGTTCGTGCGCGGCAACGAGATCACCATCACCGGCGAGCCGGGCGACGCGGCGCGGGTGGGCCGCCTCTTCGAGGAACTGATCCACCTGCTCGAACAGGGCAACCGCCTGACCGCCGAGACCGTCGGCCGCTCCATCGACATGGTGCTGGAGGGCAACGGCGACCGCCCCTCCCAGGTGTTCGGCGACGCGGTCCTGACCGTCCGCGGCAACCGCTCGATCACCCCCAAGACCGCCGGCCAGAAGCGCTACGTCGACGCCATCCGCAAGAACACCGTGATCTTCAGCATCGGCCCCGCCGGCACCGGCAAGACCTATCTCGCCATGGCCGTCGCCGTCCAGGCCCTCCTCACCAAGCAGGTCAACCGCCTGATCCTCACCCGCCCCGCCGTCGAAGCCGGCGAGAAGCTCGGCTTCCTGCCCGGCACCCTCTCCGAGAAGATCGACCCCTACCTGCGTCCCCTCTACGACGCCCTCTACGAGATGATCGACGCCGAACAGGTCGCCCGCCTGATCGAGCGCGGAACGATCGAAGTGGCCCCGTTGGGGTACATGAGGGGGAGAACGCTGAACTCCGCTTTCATCGTGCTTGACGAGGCGCAGAACACCACGCCCGAGCAGATGAAGATGTTCCTGACCCGCCTTGGAATGAACTCCAAAGCGGTGATCACCGGAGACGTCACGCAGATCGATCTGCCGTCGGGGCAGCATTCGGGGTTGAATGTGGTGCGGGAGATCTTGACGGGGATCGAGGGGCTGGCGTTCATGTACCTGTCCAGCCGGGATGTCGTGCGGCACCGGATCGTGCAGGAGATCGTCGAGGCGTACCACCGCTACGACGAGGCGCGGGCCGCCCCGGCGCAGCGCCAGGCCCCGGGCCCGGCCGTCAGCCGGGGACGATCGTGATGGGTGATCGCCGGTGAGTGTCTTCGTGGCCAACGAGCAGACCGAGCAGTCGGTCGACGAGGAACATCTGGCCCTCCTCGCCCAGCTCACCATGGAAGCCGAGGGGGTGGAGGAGTCCGAGGTCTCGATCCTGGTGGTCGACCGGACCGTCATGACCCAGCTCAACAAGCGCTACATGGACGAGGACGGGCCCACCGACGTGCTGGCCTTCCCGATCGACGGGCCCTCGCCCGCGTCGGGGCCGCCGGAGGGCCCGGCGGGACCCCGCGGCTTCGCCGAGGAGCGTCTCGTCGACGACTACGACGACCTCGACGACGACGAGGAGGACGACGACGCCCCCTGGCTGCTCGGCGACGTGGTCCTGTGCCCGGCCTACGCGGCCGAGAACGCCCGGGGAGCCGGCCACAGCCTCGGCGCCGAGCTGGAGCTGCTGACGGTGCATGGCATCCTGCACCTGTGCGGCTTCGACCACGCCGAGCCCGACGACGAGCGCGACATGCGCGCCCGCACCGACGAGCTGCTCGGGCGCTGGCGCTCCGGCTCCGGCTCCAGCCCGGGAGCGAGGACCAGGAGATGACCGCGCTGCTCGCCGCCCAGCTCCACTTCTCCGTCCACACCGGCGACCTGTGGACGCTGGTCGCGGTGATGCTGCTCACCGCGGTCGCGGCGTTCCTGTCGATGTCGGAGACCTCGATCACCCGGACCAACCGGATCCGCGCCATGCACCTCGCCGAGGAGGGCAGGCGCGGCGCGCGCCAGCTGCTGGCACTGGTGGAGCAGCCCGCCCGCTCCCTCAATCTGGTCCTGCTGCTGGTGCTGGTGGTGCAGTACACCGCCACCTCGCTGTTCACCTCGCTGATGGAGCGCGTGGTCGGCGGGGGCCTTGGGGTGATCATCGCGGTGGTGGTGATGACCCTGCTCACCTTCATCTTCGCCGAGGTCGCCCCCAAGACCTTCGCGGTGCAGCACACCGACCGCGCCGCGCTCACGGTCTCGCCGATCGTCTACTTCATCACCCGCCTGCCGGTGCTCGGGCCGCTCACCCGGATCCTGATCGGGATCGGGAACCTGATCACCCCCGGCAAGGGGCTGAAGACCGGGCCGTTCGTGTCCGAGGACGAGCTGCGCGCGATGGTCGACGAGGCCGAGAAGGAAGAGGTCATCGAAGAGGAAGAGCGCGAGATGATCCACTCCATCTTCGAGTTCGGCGACACCATCGTCCGCGAGGTGATGGTGCCCCGGCCCGACATGGTGGTGGCCAGCGTCGATCGGTCCCTGCAGGAGGTGCTGGAGTTGATCCTGCGTTCCGGGTACTCCCGCGTCCCGATCTACCAGCGCGACATCGACGACATCGTCGGCCTCGCCTACGCGAAGGACGTCCTGCGCAGCCTCCACGACGGTCAGACCAGCAAACCGTTGACGGAGATCCTGCGGCCCGCGCCGGTCATGCCCGAGTCGATGCGCGCCGCCGACTGCCTGCGCGAGATGCGCCGCCGCAAGAGCCACATGGTGATCGTGATCGACGAGTACGGCGGCACCGCCGGCCTGGTCACCATCGAGGACCTGCTGGAGGAGATCGTCGGCGAGATCACCGACGAGTACGACCGCGAGGAACCCAACATCGAGCCGCTGCCCGACGGCGACCACCGCGTCAACGCCCGGCTCGGCATCGACGAGGTGAACGAGCTGCTCGACGTGGAGCTCCCCGCCACCGAATGGGACTCGATCGGCGGCCTGCTGTTCAACCTCGTCGGCGACGTCCCCCGCGAAGGCCAGGAGGTCGACTTCCAGGGCCTCCGCCTGCGCGCCGAACGGGTCCAGGGCCGCCGCGTCACCCGCGTCCGCATCCACCGCCTCACCCCGGAAGAGCAAGAGGTCGCCTCCCAGACCCGCACCGAGGCCCGGCGGCCGTGAGCCACCGTCCAAAGGCCGCCGCCGGGGTCTCCGACCGCGAGCTGGTCGCCGCCGCCAACGCCGCCCGCGCGCTGGCCTACACGCCGTACTCGGGCTTCCGCGTCGGCGCGGCGCTGCTGACCGGCGACGGCGTGGTGATCCCGGCCGGCAACGTCGAGAACGCCTCCTACGGGCTCACCATCTGCGCCGAGCGGGCGGCCGTCTGCGCGGCGCTCGCCAGCGGGCAGCGGCGCTTCGTCGCCATCGCCGTGGTTACCGACCGCCCCGATCCGGTCACCCCCTGCGGCGCGTGCCGCCAGGTCCTGCGCGAGTTTCCCGAGGGCCCGGCCCTGCGGGTCCTCTGCGCCGGCGCCGGTGCCGGCAGCGTCGATCCGGGTGGAGGCAGCCCGGGGCCGGTCCTCACCCTGGCCCTCGACCAGCTCCTGCCGCGCAGCTTCGGGCCGGAGCAGCTCCAGGCGGGGGAGGCGTTGCCGTGAAGTCCGGCCTGGTCGCCCTCGCCGGCCGCCCGAACGTCGGCAAGTCGACCCTGCTCAACCGCCTCCTCGGCCAGAAGGTGGCGATCATGTCCGACACGCCCCAGACCACCCGCTCGGTGGTCCGCGGCGTCCTGCACCGCCCGGAGGGCCAGGCGGTCCTGGTCGACACCCCCGGCCTCCACAAGCCCAAGACCCTGCTCGGCCAGCGCCTCAACGATCTTGCCCGGGGCACCCTCGCCGAGGTCGACCTGGTCTGCCTGCTGGTCGACGCCACCGCCGGGGTCGGGCGCGGCGACCAGTTCCTCGCCGCTGAGCTCGCCAAGGTCGACACTCCCCGCTTCTGCCTGGTCAACAAGGTCGACGCCGCCTCCAAAGAGAAGGTGGCCGCAGCCCTGGTGGCCGCCGCCGGCCTCGGCGACTGGGCCGAGATCGTGCCGCTGTCGGCCCGTACCGGCGACCAGCTCGACGTCCTGGTCGGCCTGCTCTTCCAGTACCTGCCGGAAGGCCCCCCGCTCTACCCCGACGACCAGGTCTCCGACGAGCCCGAACAGCACCTGGTCGCCGAACTGATCCGCGAGAAGGCCCTCGGCCTGCTCCGCGAGGAGCTGCCCCACTCCCTCGCGGTGGTCGTCGACGAGATGGGCCCCAGCGACGACAACCCCGACCTGCTGGTCATCCACGCCACTTTGTTCGTCGAACGCTCCAGCCAGAAACCCATCATTCTCGGCCGCGGCGGCACCCTCCTCCGCGACATCGGCACCCGCGCCCGCACCGAGCTCGAAGCCCTCCTCGGCACCCGCATCTACCTCGACCTCCACGTCAAGGTCGCCAAAGAATGGCAACGCGACCCCAAGCAACTCCAGCGTCTGGGATTTTGAGCGGCATGCGCGAGGACCGAGCTGTCGACCGCCTGATCGCCGCCGGGCTGGCGACCCCACCCCGGCGCCCGAAGGCTGATCTCGACTGGACTCCGGTCGCCAGCGACGGCAGCGTCACTGACCTGATTGACCGGTCGTCTGGTTCCGAGTCATCGACAGAGGCACCAGCTGTCCTTGGGTGTATCGGTCGACCTGATCGAGGCGGCGGCGCTTCGTGAGGGCGACGACGACATCCTCAGCGAAGCCGTTGAGGTGTGACAGTAATGCGCCGCCCGGTCGCCAAGCTGCAGGCTGCCATTGAGCGTTACCGCTCCCAGCGGTAACGATCCGACGGAACACCCGGGCGTCCAGCCGTTGAGTATGGAAGGCTTCAAGCATGCTCGCGGCAAGAGGGATCACGGTCGTTCGGGGAGCGCACCTCGTGCTCGACCAGGTCGACCTTGTGGTGGACGGTGACAGCCGGGTCGGGGTGCTGGGGCGCAACGGGGCGGGGAAGTCGACGCTGCTGCGGGTGCTCGCCGGGCTGGAGGAGCCGATCGGTGGGGTGGTGGAGCGGTCGCCGCCGGAGCTGACCGCCGGGTATCTGCCGCAGGAGCTGGACGTGCTGCCGGGGGAGACGACCGCGGCGCTGCTGCGGCGCCGCGCCGGGGTCGCCGCCGCCGAGGCGGGGATGGAGGCGGCGCTGGCGGCGACCCAGCGGCGGGCGGGGCCGGCCGAGCTGGCCGCCTATGACGAGGCGCTGGCGCGGTTCCTCGCGCTCGGCGGGGACGACCATGAGGTCCGGGCGCCCAAGGTGCTCGCCGACCTCGGCCTGCCGGAGCCGGAGGCGCTGCTCGGCATGCCGGTGGCGGCGCTGTCGGGCGGGCAGAAGGTCAAGGTCGGCCTGGCGGCGATCCTGCTGGCGCGGTTCGGAGTGCTGCTGCTGGACGAGCCGACCAACAACCTCGACTTCGACGGGCTGGCGCGGCTGGAACGGTTCGTCAGAGGGTTTCCCGGCGCGGTGGCGCTGGTCAGCCATGACCGGGCGTTCCTGGAGGCGACCACCAACCGGATCGCCGAGCTGGACCTGGTCAGCCACCAGCTCAGCGAGTTCGGCGGCGGCTACGGCGCCTACCTGGAGGAGCGCGGGCGCCGCCGCGAGCAGGCCGACGCGCGCTACGAGGAGGCCAGGGCCGAGCGGACCCGGCTGGAGGCCAGCATGCGCCAGCGCAAGGAATGGAGCGTCAGCCGGCGCGGCCAGCGCACCACCGACAACGACAAGTCGCTCGCCGGGCGGCGGCTGGGGCGCTCCACCGCCGCCGCGGCCGGCGCCAAGGCCCTGGAAAAGCGGATCGAGCGGCTCGGCGACCAGGAGAAACCCTGGGAGGGCTGGGAGCTGCGCATGTCGCTACGGGCCGGGCGCCGCAGCGGCGCGCTGGTCGCCAGCCTCGCCGGCGCGGTCGTCCAGCTCGGCGCCTTCACGCTCGGCCCGGTCGACCTGGAGCTTCACTGGCAGGACCGGGTGGCGGTGACCGGGCCGAACGGGGCGGGCAAGACAACGCTGCTCCGGCTCCTCACCGGCGCCCTCCAGCCAAGCAGCGGCAGCGCCCGGCTCGGCGCCGGGGTGGTCGTCGGGCATCTCTGGCAGGAGGGCGCGCTCGTCTTCGGCGACCCGGCCCGCACGCTGCTTGCGGCCGTCCGCGACCAGACCGACCTGAACCTGGAGGAGGCCCGCTCGCTGCTCGCCAAGTTCGACCTGACCGCCGGGCACACCGGCCGCACCCAGGCCGAGCTGTCCCCGGGGGAGCGCGCCCGCGCCGGGCTCGCCGTGCTGGTCGCGCGGGGCACCAACCTGCTGGTCCTGGACGAGCCCTCCAACCACCTCGACCTCGACGCGCTGGAGGAGCTGGAGCGCGCCCTCGACGACTTCGACGGTACCCTGCTGGTCGTCACCCACGACCGGCGGCTGCTGGAGCGGCTCCGCCTCACCAGGCGGTTCGAGGTCGAGACGGGGGCCGTCCGCGAGGTCGGCGTCCCGGCCCGCGGCTAGAATGACCAGGTGAATCTTTATCGCGAGCAGGGGGTGGTGCTGCGCACCTACCGGCTTGGCGAGGCGGACCGGATCGTCGTCCTGATGACCCAGGGGGAGGGCAAGGTCCGCGCGGTCGCCAAGGGGGTGCGCAAGACGCGGTCGCGGTTCGGGGGCCGGCTGGAGCTGTTCAGCCACGTCGACCTGTCGCTGTACCGGGGACGCAACCTCGACACGGTCACCCAGGTTGAGGTGGTTGACGCCTTCCGGCACCTGCGGGAGGACTACGACCGGGTGGTGGCCGGCAGCGCGATGCTTGAGGCGGTCGACCAGGTCGCCCAGGAGCGGGAGGCCGCCGTGCGGGTGTTCCTGCTGCTGATTCGGGGGCTGCGGGCCTTGGACGGGGGGCCGCGGGACCCGTCGGTGGTGCTGGACGCGTTCCTGCTCAAGCTGATGGCGCTGGAGGGCTATAAGCCGTCGCTCGCCGAGTGCGCCGCCTGCGGGCTGCACAACGAGACCGGCACGGCGCTGCGGAGCTTCTCGATCAACCGCGGGGGGGCGCTGTGCGGGACCTGCCGGTCCGGGATGGAGTCGGTGCTCGACCCGGGTACGATGCCGCTGCTGGCCGGCCTGATGGCTGGGGAGCTGGACCGCGCCGCGGTGGTGGTGCCCGCCGGGGTGCCGCGTGGTGAGGCGGGGACGCTGGTGAAGAGCTTCGTGGAGTTCCACCTGGACCGGCGGCTGCGCTCCTACCCGCTGGTGGCGCGCTGATGACGGCCCGCAACCCCCGGGCGCTCCCAGGCGACCTGGATCCCAAGGGCGTTCCCGACCACGTCGCGATCGTCATGGACGGCAACGGCCGCTGGGCCGGCGCCCGCGGCCTGCCGCGCAACAAGGGCCACGCCGCCGGCGAGCAGGCCCTGTTCGACACCGTCGAGGGAGCCCTTGACGCGGGCATCTCCTGGCTGACGGTGTACGCCTTCTCGACCGAGAACTGGCGCCGCCCCGTCAGCGAGGTCAGCTTCCTGATGAACTTCAACCAGTCGCTGCTGGTGCGCCGCTCCCACGAGCTGCACGAGCGCAACGTACGGATCCGCTTCATCGGCCGCCGCGACCGGGTCCCCCCACACGTCCGCCGCCGCATGGAGGAAGCCGAGGAGCTGACCGCCGCCGACACCCAGATGACCCTCGCGGTCGCGCTCGACTACGGCGGCCGCGACGAGCTGGCCCGCGCCGTCCAGCGCCTGGTCGCCGACGTCAAGGCCGGCAACGGTCCCCGCCGCCTGGACGAGAAGGCCATCGCCGCCCGCCTCGACGAGCCCGGCATGCCCGACGTCGACCTGCTGATCCGCACCGCCGGCGAGCGCCGCCTCTCCAACTTCCTGCTGTGGCAGCTCTACTACGCCGAGGTCTACTTCACCCCGCTGTGCTGGCCGGACTTCAACCGCCAGCAGCTGTTCACCGCCCTGCGCGACTACCAGGGCCGCCGCCGCCGCTTCGGCGCCGTCCCGGACGTGCCCGGCCCTCCACCCGGTCCCGCTACAGGCGCGCCCACGCCTCGGTGAGGACGCTGCGCAGCACCGCTTCGATCTCGTCGAAATGGGACTGGTCGCAGATCAGCGGCGGGGAGAGCTGGATCACCGGGTCGCCGCGGTCGTCGGCGCG
>DASWDC010000230.1:0-2209 GCA_036395655.1 Actinomycetota bacterium
GCAGCAGCCGATGACCGGGTATGCGCTGGCCAACGCGACCAGGATCCCGCAGCCCAAGGTCTACGAGACGCTGCGCCGGCTGGTCGACAAGCGGGTGGTGGTGCAGACCGGCGCCGACCCCGCGCGCTTCGTCGCCGTCCCGGCCGAGGATCTGCTCGGGCAGCTCGACGGCGAATTCCGCCGCCGCCTGGCCGGCGCCAGGGTCGGGCTGGCCCGCCTCGCCACCGCGCCGGAGCGGGTGGCGTACCGGCCACTCCAGTCGTTCGACCGCTGGTCGGCCGTGGCCGAGCGGGCCAGCGCGCTGCTGGAGGGCGCCGAGCGGCACGTCTACCTGTCCGCCCACGACGACCAGCTCGCCGGCCTGCTCGACGCGGTCAGCGCCGCCGACGCCCGCGGGGTGCGGGTCGACCTGCTCCACTTCGGGCCGCTCGCCCTCGACCTGCGAAACGGCTCGACCCTGCGCCACGCCAGCACCGACGGGGTCGTCTACCGCCGCCATCAGGCCAGGCACCTCGCCCTGGTCGCCGACAGCCGCGAGACGCTGTGGGCCCTCGCCCCGGACGGCGACCACTGGGACGGGGTGGCCGCCACCGACCCGCTGCTCGCCGCACTGGTCAAGGGCTACGTCCGCCACGACCTCTACGTCCAGCGGATCTTCGCCGACTTCGGCGAGACGCTCCGCGCCCGCTACGGCCCGAGCATGGAGGAACTCACCCTCCCCGACACCCCGGACGCTCCGGATCTGCCCGCCGAAGCCCCCGCCACCCCGTCCGCGCGGTCCCGCCGCCGCCGCCGCGCTTGACCTGCCTGACCCCCAAGTATCAGGAGGAAGCACCGCATGCCTCTCGACGGCGTCACCCCGTTCCCGCCGGAGTTCGCCGAGCGCTACCGGCGGCTCGGCTACTGGGAGGACCGCCCGCTCGGCGCGGTGTTCAGCGAGCTGTTCCGCCGCCACGGCCAGCGCGTCGCGATGGTGGCGGACGGCGAGCGGGTCACCTACGAGGAGCTGGACCGCCGCGCCGAGCGCCTCGCCCTGCACCTGCTGGAGCTCGGCTTCCAGCCGCTGGACCGGGTGGTGGTGCAGCTGCCCAACGTGGCCGAGTTCGTCTACCTGTACTTCGCCCTGCAGCGCATCGGCGCGATCCCGCTGATGGCGCTGGCCGCCCACCGGGAGCACGAGGTCCGCCACTACGTCGCGTTCGTGGAGGCCAAAGGGTATGCGATCGCTGATCGGCTGCGCGGCTTCGACTTCCTCGCGTTCGCCGACACGATCCTCGCTGATGCGCCGGGCCTCCAGCACGTGCTGGTCGCCGGCGACCGCCCGCTCCCGGACGATCCGCGCTACGTCTCGCTGCGGGAGCTGCTCGCCAGCGAGCCGCGCCTGGCGCCCTCCGCCTTGGACGAGCTGAAGATCGACCCGGACGACCCGTGCGTGTTCCTGCTGTCGGGCGGTACCACCGGGATCCCGAAGGTGATCCCGCGCAGCCACAACGACTACGTCTTCAACACCAAGGGCACCGCCGAGGCGTGCGGCATCAGCGCGGACGACACGCTGCTGGTGTGTCTGCCGCTCGGCCACAACTTCCCCCTGGGCACCCCGGGCATGCAGGCCCATTTCGTCGCCGGCGGGCGGATCGTGCTCTCCCCGAGCACGCTCGCCCGCGACGTGCTTGCGCTGGTGGAGCGCGAGCGGGTAACCCAGCTCGACAGCGTTCCCGCGCTGCTGATCAGCTGGCTCAACGACCCGGCGCTGGGGAGCCACGACCTCTCCTCGGTCCGGGTGATCCGGGTCGCGGGCCAGAAATGCCCCGTCGAGATCAAGCCCCGGGTCGAGCGCGCCTTCCCTGCCGCCAAGGTCACCGAGGGCTTCGGCATGGGCGAAGGCCTGATCATGTGGACCCGCTTCGACGACCCCGAGGAGGTCCGCTTCCAGACCGTCGGCCGACCCTGGTGCCCCGACGACGAGATCCGCCTGGTCGACGACGACGGCAACGAGGTCCCCCCGGGCGAGCCCGGCGAGCTGCTGGTCCGCGGACCCTATACGTTGCGCGGCTACTACCACGCCCCCGAGACCAACGCCCGCGCCTTCACCGCCGATGGCTTCTACCAGTCCGGCGACGTGATGCGCCTGCACCCCACCGGCCGCTACGTCGTGGACGGCCGCAAGAAGGACCTGATCAACCGCGGCGGCGAGAAGATCAGCGCCGAG
>DASWDC010000231.1:0-3004 GCA_036395655.1 Actinomycetota bacterium
GCCCCGACTCCACCGCGGCGTCCACCGCCACCACCCACGCCCGAGGCTCGAAGGGGACGTCCAGGGTGGCCAGCAGCACCGGCCGCCCCGCCGACTTGACCGGCGTGCTGGGGACCTTGGACTCGGGGCGGATCCGGGTCGACATCGACCCTCCACGAGGGACGGAGGATGTGGTGTCCTACCGGAAGAGTCTGGCACGCATCAACCGGCAGCGCGTTGCGCGGAGCCGGGCAAGCTCCTGCCGTGGTCGCAACTCGTGGTCGCAGCTCGTCGGGTCGGTGGGCTCGCCTCAGCCGAGTTCGGCGACGGCGCGGGCCAGGGCGTCCTCGACCAGGCGCCGCTCCGAGGCGGGTCGCGGGTCGTCGCGGAGGCCGTCCAGGTCGCCGATGATGGTCACGATGTCGGCCCATGGGTGGTAGCGGGCGCCGCTCTGCCGCTCCCAGTGGGCGGTGAAGCGGTCGGCCACCGCCAGGCCGTACGGGAAGAGGTTGCCGCGGCAGTGGCCGACGTCGACCACGGCCGGGCCGATGCTCGCCGACGCCCAGTCCACCACCCCGGTCACCCGCCCGCGCCGCCACAGCACGTTGCCGGGGTGGTAGTCACGGTGGACGAATACCGCAGGGCCGGCGTCCGGCGGGGTCGGGCGGTGAAACCAGTCGACCGCACGGGCCCAGACCGCCGGCCAGCGCGCCCAGGCGGGCAGCTCGTACCGGTCCTGGCGGTAGGGGGCGAACGGGCGGATCGACGCGGCCCCGTTGCCCGCCTCGGCCCCAGCGCCGTCGGCCCTGGTCCCCGCGCCGGGCAGGGGCAGGGGCGCCGCGTGGATGGGCGGCAGTTGCTCGGCCAGGCGCAGGAGCCAGCGGTCCCGGTGGGGTGGCGACCACTCGACGCGGCCGGGAAGGCGTGACATCAACACCGCCGGCACACCAGCCGCGGCTCCGGTCGCGTCCACGGCGAGCAGCGTCGGGGTGGGCAGCTCCACGGCGGCGACGAACCGCAGCGCCCGGGCTTCCCACCTGGCGATCTCCGGCTCTTCGAGGTTCACCTCTGGCCGGACGTAGCGCCGCAGCACGACCCGCACGCGCTGGTCCACCGTCAGCAGGTGCACGGCGGAGGCCAGCCCGCCCCGCAGGGCGCGCACCGCGGTGACCGTGCCGCCACCAAGCGCCTCGGCGGCCCAGTCGAGGGCGGGGCGAGGCGGCCGTGCGCGCAGCAGCCGCCAGGTCGCCGGGTCCTCGTCGAACCCGTAGGCGGCAGGAACAGGACTACCCATGATCGATCTCCCCAAAGGTGTCGTCGCTGGCGGGGGTCCACGCCAGGCGGCGGGGGAGATCGAGCGTTCTAGGGTCAGCCGAAGCCGGGTCTTCGCATCACCACTCCTCAAGCCTCCTCAAGCCGAGCTGCCAAGCCAGTATCGCCCGCCCATGGTGCGGAGGCTAGATGCATTCCAAGGAAGTTGCTTGACGAAACTTTCCAGCTCCGCATAGAGGTTCGTCAAGCAACTTCCTCGCCGTCTCGCTTGAAGACCGGGCGAGCGTTTCTGGAGGCGGTAGTAGCGTCACGAAACTGACTGGGATACGATGATCGCCGTGCTGAACCGAACCTACGAGACCCAGATCTGCTCGATCGCCCGCACCCTTGAGGTCGTCGGCGAACGCTGGACCCTGCTCGTGCTCCGGGACGTCCTGCGCGGCACCCGCCGCTTCGACGAGCTGATCCAGAGCCTGGGCGTCGCCCGCAACGTCCTCAGCGACCGCCTCGACCGCCTGGTCGCCCACGGCCTGGTGGAACGCGAGCCCTATCAGGACCACCCGCCCCGGTTCGAGTACCACCCGACCGCCAAGGGCAGCGAACTCGTGGTCGTCCTGCTCGGCCTGATGCACTGGGGCGACCGCCATCTCGCCGGCCTCGCCGGCCCGCCCGTCCTCACCGAGCACCGCGACTGCGGCGGGGCGGTCGTCGAGCAGCTTGCCTGCGGGTCCTGCGGCCGGATGGTCCCGCCCGATCAGCTCATCACCCGCCCGGGCCCGGGCGCGCGGGCACCGGACCACGCCGCCGTCTGAGCTGCGCCGCACTGGTGCTCGCGGACGGCGGGGTTGTCGTCGCCGGGCTGGCGAGTGCCGCGGAGAGCGTCTCCGCCGGCACCGTCCACAGCCTCGCGGTCGGCTTCCCGCCCGCGCGGTGAGTACGGGGGAAGCCGCTGGCGCGCCTCCCCCGAAGGCCCCTTGGCCTGACCGCCACCGGGTGGTCGTCGTCATCGTCGTTTGCGTGGCTGGCATGTTTGTTCGCGAGCGTGGGCATACGTGCCATACAGGACCGCGCGGGACAGGGAGGCAGCGATGACGCGCATCGGATCGGCACTGGTGATCATCTGGCTGATTATCGGCGTGGCCGCGGCGGCGCAGCGCCACTACCTCGACAACTCACGGCCGAGCTGCGCCAAGGTCGGGACGGTCGCGGCCACGGTCGTCGCCGGGCCGCTGAACTACGTCGGGGTCAACCCGAAGATCAAATGCCGCACCCCGCAGCCGTCGAAGTGACGGCCACGGGGTAGCTCCGCCGCAGGCTCGGCCTCAGACCACCATGCCGGACAGGACGGTCGACTGGAGCAGCACCAGGACGCACATCAGCAGCAGGAACAGCAGGCTCCAGCCGAGCACCTTGCGGAACAGGTCGCCCTCCTCGCCGGCGAGGCCGACCGCGCTGGCGCCGATCGCCAGGTTCTGCGGCGAGATCATCTTGCCGAGCACGCCGCCGGAGCTGTTCGCCGCCGCCAGCAGCGTCGGCGACAGGCCGGCCTGGTGCCCCGCGGTCACCTGCAGCAGGCCGAACAGCGAGTTCGACGAGGTGTCCGAGCCGCTCACCGCGACCCCGAGCCAGCCGAGGATCGGCGACAGGAAGGCGAAGAACCCGCCCGCGCCCGCCATCCACTGGCCAAGGGTGACCGTCTGGCCGGAGAGGTTCATCACGAACGCCAGCGCCAGCACCGTCAGGACCGTGAGGA
>DASWDC010000232.1:0-8409 GCA_036395655.1 Actinomycetota bacterium
CCCCGCCTCGCGCTCCCCCGAGGAGACCCGCAGGCTGCTGACCAGCTACCGTGCTGGCCTGGAGCAGGGCAGACTCGAAGGCAGGCGCGTGGGCGGCGATGCCAATGGCGGCGATGCCAACGGCGACCCCACCACCGCCAACGGCAGCGACACGAGCACGAGGAACGGTGGTGACGACACCCGGCAAGGGTGAGCATGGAGCAACAACCCGGGCAACGGCACGACAGCGGACGCGGGCGAGACCCGGGCCGGGTGGTTCGCCCCTACGCGATCACCCGAGGCCGCATCCGCCGCGTCCACGGTGAGCTGGAACTGGAACTGGAAGCGCTGGTCACCACCACCTCCCGGGGGATCTCCGCCACCCGCCTGCCGAACGAGCAGCGCTCCATCGTGCTGCTGTGCCGCGACCTGCTGTCGATCGCGGAGGTGGCCGCGCGGCTGCGGCTCCCGGTCGAGGTGATCCGCACCCTGGTCGAGGACATGGCCGACGACGGCCTGGTGGAGCTGCACCGCCCCTCCCACCATGACGACCGGCCGGACCTGGCCCTGCTGGAGCGGGTCCTCTACGGCCTCCAGCACCTGCCTACCCCGGCCAGCTGACCGGCGCCGCGCCAAGCCAAGCTTGACTTGAGTCGGCGGCACGGCAGCTCCGCGGTCCTGGTCACGCGGCGGGGTTCGTCAGGTGCCCAAAATGCCTGAGCACCTCTTTCTGGATGGGGCTGCTGGAACGAGTGGGAAAGTCAGCCGGAGCCCTGGACAGGGAGTTTCGCCGGACTAAGATAGTGATCGTTATCTCTCACTCTCCCGATCGGTGCCACGCCCCGATCCCTCCCCCAGGAGCAGAACGGCTTGCCCGCGATCCTGCTCGGTTTGAGCGCCAGCGTGTGCTGGGGAACCGCCGACTTCTTCGGCGGCCTCCAGTCCCGCCGCCTGTCCGCGCTGGCGGTGGCGCTGTGGAGCCAGCTGGTCGGCGGCAGCGTGCTGCTGGCCGCCCTGCTGCTGATCACCGACAACCGCCCCCTCCATCCCGCCGCGGTCGCCTTCGGCGCGGCCGGTGGGCTCTGCGGCGGCCTCGCGCTGCTGCTGTTCTACCGGGCCCTGGCCGAGGGTGCCATGTCGATCGTCGCGCCGATCTCCGCCTGTGGCGCGATCGTCCCGCTGGCGGTCGCCTCCCTCGGCGGCACCCTGCCGAGCCCGCGCGCCATCGCCGGCATCGGCGCCACCCTGGTCGGCGTGCTGCTCGCCTGCCGCTCCAGGGACGACGAGCAGCACCCGAGCAGCCGGCCCGCGCTGGTGGTGGCCCTCTCGCTGGGTGCGGCGCTCGGCTTCGGCCTCTACTACGTGATGCTCAACGCGGGCGCCGCGACCGGCAGCTCGCCGCTGCGGGTGATCGCCGGCGGCCGGGCCGCGCTGCTGGTGGTGCTCGCCATGGTGACGCTGCTCAGCCGTGAGCGCGCCCCCTGGCCCGGCCGGGACCTGCCCGGGCTGGCGGTGATCGGCGTGGTCGACACCCTCGCCAACGGGCTGTTCACGATCGCCTGCGCCCGCGGCAACCTCGGCGTGGTCGGCGTCCTCGGGTCGATGTATCCGGTGGCCACCGTGATGCTCGCCCGCTTCGTGCTGGCCGAGCGCCTCTCCCGGCTGCAGCGCGCCGGGGTCACCCTCTCACTGCTCGGCGTCGCCCTGGTCGCCGTCGGCTGACCCGTCGGCTGACCCGCTGGCTGACCCGCTGGCTACTCCGGCTGTGCTCCCGCCGTCGCTGCCATGCGGGCCCAGCCGTCTTCGATCAGCTCGCGGAGGCTGGTGTAGCGGGGCTGCCAGCCGAGCGTGGCGCGGGCGTGGCCGCTGTCGAGCTGGAGGGTCTGAGGCTCCGGCTGGGCAGGGCGGCGGATGACCGGGAGGGGGCGGCCGGTGACGGCCTCGACGGTGGCGACCAGGTCGGTGATGGTGGCGGCGATGCCGCTGCCGATGTTGAAGACCTGGTGCTCGCCGGGGCGGGCGGCGTCGAGCGCGAGCAGGTAGGCGTCGGCGACGTCGGCGACATGGGTGTACTCGCGGACGGCGGAGCCGTCGCCGTTGACGGCGAGGACCGGTTCCAGGCCGGCGGCGACCGCGAGGGCCTTGGGGAGGAGGCGGCTGCGGTCGTCGTCGGGGCGGCAGCCGTCGGGTCCGCTGCCGGTGATCACCAGGGTCCGGAGGGTGACGGCAGCGAGGCGGCCGGTGGCCGTCTGGGCGGCGATCAGCTGCTCGGCGGCGAGCTTGGAGGCGGCGTAGGGGGTGGTCGGCGCGACCGGGGCGTCCTCGCGCAAGGGGACACCTCGGGTGGCGTCATAGACCGCGCCCGCCGAGGCGAAGACCAGGCGTGGGGGCTGGCCGGTCCGCTCTGGAAGGGACTCAAGCTCCAGCGCGCGCAGCAGGTGGAGGGTGCCGGCCAGGTTGGTCTCGAAGTAGCCGAGCGGGTCGCTCAGGGATTCGCGGACCCGTACCCGGGCCGCGAGGTGGCAGACGCCCTCCGGCTGGAAGGTGGCGACCAGCTCCCCGAGCCTGGCGGCGTCGCGGAGGTCGCCGGTGAGGGTGGTGACGCCAGGCCGTGGGGCCCCGCCGTGGCCAGAGCCGAGGCCGTGGCCCGCGGGGCGGGTGAGGCTGGCGACCTCATGCCCGGCATCGCGGAGGCGGAGCGCCACCACCCCGCCGACGTACCCTGCTCCCCCGGTGACCAGCACCCGCACGCGAACGCCCCTCCAGTTGCTTGCTCCGCTCTCTCACGGCACCCTCATTCGCCGTATGGTCCCGCTGCTCAGGCTACGCCGCGCAGGCCGGGCCGATACCCCCGTTGCGTGTTGCCGCCACGTGCCGTTCCGCCCGATCCTT
Source organism: Actinomycetota bacterium (assembly GCA_036395655.1). Taxonomy (GTDB): domain Bacteria; phylum Actinomycetota; class CALGFH01; order CALGFH01; family CALGFH01; genus DASWDC01. The sequence continues at coordinate 2,872 of DASWDC010000232.1, forward strand.
CTCATTGGTCGCGGCTCTGCCAGCTTCTGCTGCCATGAGCCACCAATCGTGTTATTCACGCGGGCTGCCCAAACGGGGACACAACAGGGGGGCAGTGCCACTGTGAGGGGGAGGCCCCAGATGGTCAAGTTCCCGAGGCACGCCGCGCGTTGGCTTGTGCTGGTTGCCGTGGCGGCGCCGATCGTGGCGTATACATGGGTGGCATCGGCGACGCCGACGGTCCTCTACGTCGACGGCAGTAATCCGAGCTGCACCGACAGCGGCTCCGGGACCCAGTCGGTCCCCTACTGCACCATTACCAAGGGCGCCTCGGTCGCCACCGCCGGCCAGACCGTCCAGGTGGCCGCGGGCACCTACCCGCAGCTCGCCACCGTGGGCCACTCCGGCACGGCCGGCTCCCCGATCGTGCTGACGCCGGCACCCGGCGCCACCGTGACGGTCACCGGCCAGGCCGACGCCTTCAAGGTGTCGAGCAAGAGCTACGTCACCATCCAGGGCTTCACCGTCACCAACACCACCAGCTACGGCATCTACGTCAGCGGCTCCTCCAACGTGGTGGTCAGCGGCAACATCGTCAGCGACACCGCCGCCGCGGGGATCTACGTCACCAGCTCCTCCTCCAGCGTGACGGTCGACGGCAACACCGTCAGCGGCAGCGCCACCTACGGGATCTACGACAACGGCTCGCCGAGTTCGACCATCAGCAACAACACGGTGAGCGGCAGCACCAGCTACGGGATCCAGGCGGCCAGCACCTCCGGGGTCACCATCAGCGGCAACAACGTCAGCGACAGCGGCCAGCAGGTGTCGGGCTCGACCAAGTACGGCATCAAGCTGACCGCGATGACCGGCTCGCTGGTGTCGGGCAACGTCTCCCACGACAACTCCGAGGCTGGCGTCTTCCTGGACGCGACCACCAACGGCGTCGAGGTGACTGGCAACCAGACCTACGGCAACGCCCGCGGGTATGCCCGCGCGGCCCCCGGGATCGACGTGCGCGGCTACTCGAACACCGTCGACCGGAACGTCAGCCACGACAACGAGGACACCGGCCTGCAGTTCTACAGCGGCTCCCACGACAACCTGGTGGTCGACAACCTCACCTATGACAACGGCGACCACGGCATCGACGATCTGGGGTCCACCGGCCAACGGATCATCTCCAACACCGTCTACAACAACGTCGCGGCCGGCATCAACGTGGAGGGCTCCTCGACCGGCGCGACGATCGAGGACAACATCAGCGTCGACAACGGCATCAACTCGCCGCGCACCAAGAGCAACATCCGCGTCGACTCGAACTCGACCAGCGGCACCACGGTCAACTACAACCTCGTCTACCTGAGCGTCTCCGGGCAGGTCCAGTACGTGTGGGGCTCCACCAGCTACACCTCGCTGTCGGCCTTCCAGTCGGCCACCGGGCAGGAGTCGAATGGCATCTCACAGAATCCCCAGTGGGTGTCCTACGGGTCCAACTTCCACCTGACCTCCAGCTCGCCCGCGATCGACTCGGCCGACTCCGGCGTGAGCGGCGAGACCAGCACCGACCTGGAGGGCAACTCCCGGGTGGACGTCGCCGGGGTGCCGAACACCGGCAGCGGGCCGCGGGACTACGACGACCGGGGCGCATACGAGTACCAGCCATGACGCCGGGTGTGACGCGACGCCGTTACGCTGGAACCTGAGGGTCAACGGAAGGGTCAACGTTTTTTGGGAGTTGGAGGAACGGGTTGAACATCGCCCTGATCGTGCTCGATGCCGTGCGCGCCGACCATGTCTCCTGCTACGGGTATGAGCGGCCGACCACGCCGAACCTGGACGCGTTCGCCGCCGCCAAGACCCGCTACGCCACGGTGGTCTCGCCGGGGGTGTGGACCTTCCCGTCGATGACGTCGATGTTCACCGGGCTGTACCCGTCGCAGCACGGCATGAACCGGGCCAACCGGTCGGTCCCGCCCGAGCTGAAACTGCTCGCCGAGCGGCTCCAGGAGGGCGGGTACCGCACCGGCGGCTTCTCCGCCAACCCCTACGTCGGGCGGACCTACGGGTTCGAGCGGGGCTTCGAGGTGTTCCGGGAGTTCTGGGGGATGGGGATGGCGGGCGGCGGCGACCGCTCGGCGGTGCGCGGCGCCGTCAACCGCTCCTACCAGTGGCTGTTCCCGCGGGTACGCGGCACCCTCAAGCGCAGCCAGACCCTCACCCGCGCCTACCAGCACTACCTCCGCCGCCAGGTGGAGGGGCGCGACAAGGGCGCCGCCGCGCTCACCGACGCGGCCGTGGAGTGGATCGGGCAGGCCCGCCAGGACTACCACCCGTTCTTCCTCTACGCCCACATCATGGAGGCGCACGCGCCGCTGGCACCGCCGAGCGCGCATGTCCGCCGCTTCGTCGCCGACGACGCCGCGATCGAGCGGGCCCGCGAGGTCAACCAGGACGCCATGGCCTACATGGCCGGTGCCAACCCGCTCACCGACGACCAGATGCGCTCGCTGATCGACCTGTACGACGCCAGCATCGGGTACGGCGACGAGCTGCTCGGCCGGCTGCTGGCGGCGCTCGGCGACCACGGCGACACGGTGGTGCTGATCACCGCCGACCACGGCAACTGCTTCGGCGAGCACGGCATCCTCGACCACTTCTTCAGCGTGCACGAGCCGCTCGCCGCCGTCCCCATGGTGGCCAGCCATCCCGAGATCGCCAGCGGCGTGATCGACCGGCCGGTGGGCACCATCGACATCGCCCCCACCATCCTGGAGGCGGCGGGGCTGCCGACCGCCGGGCTGGCCGGCGTGTCGCTCGCCGCCGAGACCGACCCGCGCGCCTGCCTGGTCACCGAGTTCCTCGACCCGCCGCTGGAGCGCTTCAACCGCTTCCACCGCTTCGACCCCGCCGCGTTCCGGCGCGACCTGCGCGGCCTGCGCCGCGGCGACCACAAGTACATCTGGGCCTCCGACGGCCGCGACGAGCTGTACGACCTGCGCACCGACCCACACGAGACCACCAACCTGGCCGACGCCGACCCGGCCCTGCTCGCCGACCTGCGCCAGCTCCACCAAAACTGGCTGCAGACCACGGCAACGGGGGCGTCGGCCACCGCCACGGCCAACGGGTACGAGTCCGCCGACGACTTCGAGGTCGAGGAGGACGTGGCGGAGAGCCTCCGCGCCCTCGGCTACTTTGACTGAGCCGCTGCGGGCTCAGCCAGACGTCCAAAGCCAGGTTCCCGTCGGGTCTTCGCCGAACGCGTGGAGCATGGCGCGGTTGGCGGCGCGGGTTTTGGGGTGGCCGGGGAGGAGGGCCTGTTCGGCGAGGAACAGGGGGAAGAAGACGGCGTTGGCGGCGTGGGGGACGCTGAGGGCGTCGAGGTGGCTGATGATGAAGCTGCGGATCTGCTGGGGGAACCAGCCGTCGCCGTAGTAGGTGTAGCCGAAGCCGGCGAGGTGGAGCCAGTCGCCGAGGTGGGGCCAGCGGGTCTGCCAGCGCTGCCGGTCGGGGTGGCCGGGCACGACCCCGCTCGGGTAGGCGCGGTCGAGGTAGAGGCCGTAGGACGTGGGGAACTTGTAGATGTCGAGCAGGCAGGGTCCCTCGCGACGGCCACGCTCCCAGTCGATCACGCCGCGCAGCTGCCCGGAGGGGTCGACGAGCAGGTTGCCCATCCAGTAGTCGCCGTGGATGGCGGCGGTGGGCAGCGGGAGGCCGAGGAGGGCCTCGGCCCGGGTGTTGACCTCGGTGAACAGCTTTTCCTCGGTGGCGCTCCAGCCAACCTGGGCGCGGTAGTCGCGGATCACCTGGCCGACCCAGCGGTCGAGCTGGTTGGGGTCGAACGGCTGGAGCGGGGCGGCGGTCTCGGTCTGGAAGGCCCGCAGCCAGGTGGCCGCCAGGGTGAAGTCGGCGGCGACGGTGGCCTGGTCGGCGACGTGGCCGGGGGTGTAATAGGCGGCGGTCATGGGCCGTCCGGCGAGCGGCGAGACCACCAGGGCAAGGCGCCCGGCGACCCGCTCCAGCAGCAGCGGCTGCGGGACCTGGCGCCGCACCGACGGTGCGCCCCCCCCGAGGCTCCACAGGTGGGTGAGGGCCTCGTGCTCCTGTTCAAGGGCAGGCTCGGAGACGGCGCTCCGGGCGACCTTGGCGATTGCCGCCAGTTCGCCGGCCTGGTCGAAGAAGACCAGGGTGACCTTGGCGGCGGGTGAGCGGTCGACGCCAGCCACGATCGCCCCGGCGGGGGCGGGACGGCCAGGCCGCAGCGCCGGCCAGCGTGCCTGGAGCAGCTCCCGCAGCGGCGGGATCACGCTGGACGCTCCGCGACGCGCTCCGCGACGCGCTCCGCGACGCGCTCCGCGACGAGGGCGAACGCCGGGGCGAACCGGGGCCGCACGGATGCCGGGGCGAGCAGGGCGGCGTTGCGCATCAGCGTGAGCGCCTGCTGCTTGATCCGGACCTTCCGGGCCGAGGAGCCGCTGGCATACGGGAAGAAGAAGGTGCGCATGAAGTAGGCGAGTTCGGCGTTGCCGTCCGCCGGGACGAGGTAGGCGGAGGTGCGCTGGTCCGGAAAGGCGAGCCAGCCGGAGATGGGCTGAAGGCCCTCGCGTCGGACCGCCCGGGAGGCCGCCGCCAGCGTCAGCGCCGCCGAGCGGGACCGCAGCGGGTACCAGGGGTTGGCGAACGAGGCGTAGAGCCATCCGCCGGGCGCGACCGCCGCGGCGGCGCGACCGAGCAGGTCCGGCCCGCTCCGCCGTGACCCCGCCCAGCGGCCGACATCGGCGAGGACCACCGCTGGGTACGGCCCCGCGCCGAGCTTGGTCAGCGTTGCGCCCGGGCCGCCGGCGCCCGGGTCGCAGATGACCGCGCCCGGGACCTCCCCCGCCTCGTCGGCGGCGGGGAGGAGCAGCAGGCCGTCCGGCACCGAGGGAACCACGAAACGCCAGTTCAGCAGGCGGTGGTCGACGACCGCGACGTCCGCTGGCTGCTCGATCGCCATCGCGCTCCCTCCTTCCTCTTCGTTGTCAGGCGGTCGCCCGTGCCACCAGGGCGTTGAGGGCGGCGCGCGGGTGGCGGAGCGCTTCGCGGGGCACCAGGGCGGCGGCGATGATCGCCAGGCCGAGCAGGTAGACGGCGGCGCCGGCCGCGATCGTCACCAGCAGGTTGACGTCGCCGCGCAGGGCCAGGAGCACGGCGGCCATCGGCACGCACGCCAGCGCCGGGAGCGCCACCGCCTCCACCAGCTTGGACGGGTTGATGAAGCGGCGGGCGAGGATCACGTAGGCGATGAACACGCCGCTCTCGGTGATGGCGGTGGTCTCGGCGGCGCCGAGGTAGGACCAGCGCGGGATGAAGTAGAGGTTTAGGGCGATGTTGGTGAACGCCGCCGCGCCCACCACGATCGTCCGGGCGGTCTGGCGGTTGGCCGCGGTGATCGAGGTGCCGAGCGTGTGGCCGAGCATGCGGATCGCGATCACCAGCGCGAGCACCTGGTAGGTCACCACCGCGTCGTCGAACTTCGCCGTGTAGATCAGGCGGAAGATCTGGTGGGCCAGCAGG
>DASWDC010000233.1:0-8359 GCA_036395655.1 Actinomycetota bacterium
GGTTGCCGTCGCGGCGAAGGTCGTAGCGGAGCGGCTCAGCGGCCACGGCGCACCCCCGCCCGGCGCCAAGCCCGCTCGCCCTGGCCGAAGCCGGCCACGATCACCGGGACGAGGGCGACCAGCAGCACGCCGGCGAGGAGAGCGGTGGCCAGCAGGCGGAGGGCGGCGGCGATCACGGGTCGCCCTCCAGCAGGTAACGGTTCCGGCCGTCGGCGGTGAAGGACGCCACGCCCTCCCAGACCGCATGGGCGGCATGCCGGAGGGCGGCGTCCTGGCGCAGCACCGCGGCAGCGGCACCAGCGACCTGCGCGAACGCGATCGACCGGGCGACCGCATGGCCGCTGGTCAGCTCGTCAAGCTGGCAGATCGCCTGGAGGAGGCTCTTGGCTGCCGGGTCGAGCGTGGTGGTGGCGGGTGGGGTAGCGTTCGGGTCGGGCATGAGGCGGTCTCCTCGTGTCCCGGCCCCCGGAGGCTCCGGCCTCGCGGGGGCACTGCCACCGGGCACCGATTGATCCCCGGGCCCACAGCCCCGCGTGCTTGTGTTGATAGTCGCGGCTGCACCGCTCGCTTGCGACCTGCTGGCTTGGTGGTCAGCACAGCGTTCAGCTGGGTGCTAGCCTGCGCCTATGACCGCTCGTCCTGCTCGGACTCGGACGCTGCCTCGTCCGGTTCGCTGCGTGTTCCTCGACGCCGGTGACACGCTGCTGTCGCCGTGGCCGAGCTTCCACGAGCGCTTCCAGCAGGTCGCCCTGGAGGAGGGCGCGAGCTTCGAGCTGGCCGCCGTCGAGGCGGCCTGGGCGACCGCGATCCGCGAGGCGCTGTGGCCGGAGGACTGGACCGACCCAGCCACCCAACAGGAATTCTGGCACGGCTTCTACGTGGAGGTCCTGCGCCACCTCCCCTTCGGGGGCGACCCCGCCGGGATCGCCACGGCCGCCTTCGAGGTGTTCTCCGACCCGGCCACCTACCAGCTGTTCGACGACAGCCGCCCGGCCCTGGAGGCGATGGCCCACCGCGGCCTCAAGCTCGGGGTGATCTCCAACTTCGAGCCCTGGCTCCAGGACATCCTGGCGCTCCAAGGGGTGGACCACCTGTTCGCCGCGGTGGTGATCTCGGGGGTCGTCGGGATCGCCAAACCCGACCCGGGGATCTTCCACGCCGCCCTGGCGCAGGCCGGGGTCGAGGCGTCCGAGGCCGTCCATGTCGGCGACCAGCCCGAGATCGACGCGAAGGCCGCCGAGGAGGTCGGCATCGCGCCGGTGCTGATCGACCGCTTCGGCCGCCGGCCCGAGCCGGTGCCCTGGCCCCGGATCGCCTCGCTCACCGAGCTGGTCGACCTGCTCGACCAGAAGGGATAGACAGGCGATGGATCGCAGCTTCTGGCGGGTGATCGCCACCGACGAGAACGCCCTCCCGCAGGGCGAGTGGGTCGCCGAGCTCACCCCAGAGCTGCTGAGCTGGCTCAGCTCCAGCGACGCGGAGCTCCGCGATGAGTTCGCCTACCGGATCCTGGCCGGCTGGATCGACCGCGACCAGTACAAACCCGACCAGCTTCGCACCATGGCCGCGCAGATGACCGCCAACCTGTTCGTCGGGCTGGGGGAGGCCGGCACCGAGTCGGTGTTCCTGCGCAGCTACTCGGCGCTGGTCCTGATGGAGATCGTCGCCTACGACAACGCCAACCCGTTCCTTGAGACCTTCGAGGTCGAAAGCTACCTCGACGCAGCACTCGACTATCTGGCCCGCGAGCGTGACCTGCGCGCCTACGTGCAGGGCCCTGGCTGGGCGAACGCCATCGGCCACACCGCCGACCTGCTGATGATGTTGGCGCGCCACCCGCACCTTGGCGCTGGCGCGCTCGAGCGGATCCTGGAGGGGATCGCCAGCAAGCTGCTCAGCGGCGGGGCACCTCCCTTCGTCCATCACGAGGACGAGCGCCTCGCCTACGCCGTGCTCAACGTCCTGCGTCGCGACCTCGTCGGCTGGGTGTTCCTGCGCGCCTGGATGGAGCGCTTCCTCGCCGCACCAGGCAAGGATTCCTGGCGCGCCTCGTTCTCCAACGAGGTGGAGGCCGCCGCCCGCGCCAACGTGACCGCCTTCCTGCGCGGCCTCTACTTCCAGATCCTGTTGACCGAGGATCCGCCGCCGACCGCGCCCGAGGTCGTCGAGGCGATCCTCGCCACCCTCAAGGGTATCGACATCGGCTACTACGACCTCGCCTGAGCTGCCGGGTTCGCCGGGTTACCTGACCCGTTCGATGCTGGCGCCGAGGCCGCGCAGGCGCTCGTCGATGCGCTCGTAGCCGCGGTCGATCTGGCCGATGTTGCCGATCACCGACTCGCCGTCGGCGACCAGGGCGGCCAGCAGCAGCGCCATGCCGGCGCGGATGTCGGGGGATTCCAGGCGCTCACCGAACAGCCGGCCCGGGCCGGTGACCACCGCGCGGTGCGGGTCGCAGAGGATGACGCGGGCGCCCATGCTGACCAGCTTGTCCACGAAGAACAGGCGGTTCTCGTACATCTTCTCGAAGATCAGCACGGTGCCGCGGCACTGGGTGGCGATCGCCAGCGCGATCGAGGTGAGGTCGGCCGGGAACGCCGGCCAGGGGCCATCATCCAACTTCGGGATGGCCGCGCCGAGGTCGTCCTGGATGGTCAGCTCCTGCTCGCGTGGCACCCGGAGATTCTTGCCCTCATACAGCCAGCGCACCCCGAGGCGGTGGAAGCCGACCGCGACCGGGCGCAGGTCGTCGGCGACCACGTCCTCGATCACCAGCTCGCCGCCGCTGATCGCGGCCAGGCCGATGAAGCTGGCGATCTCGATGTAGTCCGGCTGGATGCTGTACTCGCCGCCGCTGAGCCGCTCGACCCCGTCGATGATGAGCAGGTTCGAGCCGCAGCCGCTGATCCGGGCCCCGCAGGCGTTGAGGAACCGGCAGAGGTCCTGGATGTGCGGCTCGCAGGCGGCGTTGCCGATGACCGTCTGACCGTCGGCGAGCACCGCGGCGCTGATCGCGTTCTCGGTCGCGGTCACCGACGCCTCGTCCAGGAACATCGGGTGGCCGCGCAGGCGCTCGGCCTCCAGCTCAAGGACCCGGTGGTCGAAGCTGGCACGGGCGCCGAGCGCGCGGAAGGCGAGCAGGTGGGTGTCGAGGCGGCGGCGGCCGATCACGTCGCCGCCCGGCGACGGCAGCACGCAGCGGCCGGTGCGTGCCAGCAGCGGCGCGGCCAGCAGCACCGAGGCGCGGATCTGGCTGCACAGCAGCGGGTCGAGGCTGGTACGGCGCACGCCGCGCGGGTCGATCCGGACCGAGTTCGGGCCGACGTCGCTCACCTCGGCGCCGGTCGAGGCGACCAGCTGCAGCAGAGTGGCCACGTCCCGGATCCGCGGAACGTTGTGGAGCACGACCGGCCCGTCGCACAGCAGCGTCGCCGAGATAATCGGCAGCGCGGCGTTCTTGTTCCCAGCGGGGCGGATCGAGCCGCAGAGGGGCTGCCCACCCTTGATCACGAAGCTTTCCAATCCTCTCCCGCTCCTGCTCACTCGACGCTGGGGACAGGTCGCCTACTTTACCGTCCCGATGCTCCAAAGCGGCGCACCTGCACATCGCAGTTCGGTGAACGCCGCTCGTTTCCCCAGACTCAGCCAGTATTGCCGGTAATTGCCTCCCGTATGTGTCGGCGGGAGGTCTGACCGGTTGACAACGGCAGCGGGATCAGCGGAGAGTCAGCCCGTATGCAAACGTTTGCCATGCTCCCGCAGGAGGCGATCATGGGCAAGCCGCACGGGCACGGACGGCCGTACGGACGGCCGCAGGGACGGTTCAGGTTCGCCGCGGCCCTCGCCGTCGCGGCGCTGCTGCTCGCCGCCTGCTCATCGGGGAAGTCGTCCTCCCCGTCAGGTGGCAACCAGGCCCAGAACAGCAAGCCGATCCGGATCGGGGCATCCATCTCGCGCTCGGGGGACTTCTCCGACCCGGCCCAGCTGGTCCTCCGGGGCTACAAACTGTGGGCCGACCAGGTGAACGCCAAGGGCGGCCTGCTCGGCCGCAAGGTCGAGATCGTGACCGTGGACGACGCCTCCAGCCCCAACCAGGCGGTCACCAACTACCAGAACCTGATCACCCGCGACAAGGTGGACCTGACCTTCGGGCCGTTCTCGAGCCTGCTGACGCTCCCCTCGGCCCAGGTCGCCAAGCGCTACGGCTACGCCTTCCTGGAGCCCGAGGGCGGCGGTCCCAAGGTGTTCGCGGCCAAGCTGCCGAACCTGTTCTTCGTGCAGCCCGCCCCAGCGGTCGCCCAGGGCCAGGTGTTCGCCGACTACGTCCTGTCACTGCCCGCGGCGCAGCGCCCGAAGACCGCCGCCTACCCGTCGTTGGACGACCCGTTCGCGTCGCCGGTCGCGGAAGCCGTCCGGACCCGCTTCGAGCAGGCCGGCATCAGGACCGTCTACAACCACATCTACCCGGCCGAGACCACCGACCTGACCCCGATCGTGCAGAAGGTCGCCGCGGCGAAGCCGGACGTGGTCGTCGCCGGGACCCAGTCCGAGGACGCCTACTCGCAGGTCAAGGCGATGGTCCAGCTCGGCTTCAGCCCCAAGATGCTGTTCATGTCCAACGGCGCCAACGCCCCCACGGAGTTCCCCGACAAGGTCGGCAAGGCCAACGTCAACGGGGTCTTCTCCTCAAGCACCTGGTCGCCGGACGCCAAGACCAACGGCAACGCCGAGTTCATCGCCGCCTACCAGAAGGCCTACGGCGGCAGCCCGAACGGGATCGACGGCAACACCGCCGACGCCTACGCCGTCGGCCAGGTGCTGCAGCAGGCGGTGGCCAAGATCGGCGCGATCGACAACCAGAAGATCATCGCCACGCTGCACAGCGGAACCTGGTCGACCATCCAGGGCGACCTGCAGTGGGACGCCGACGGCGCGCCCAACGGCAAGGACGTGCTGTTGCAGTGGGTCGACGGGACGCTCGTCCCGGTCTTTCCGGCGGACAGGGCGTCCAAGCAGCCGGTTGCGGTGAAGCCGCCGTGGGGAGGGTAGGTAGGCAGCGGACCTGAAGCCCTGAACTGGCGGCGGAGCTGAAGGGGAGGGATCGGTGCGCACGGTGGTCCAGGCCGTCATCCTCGGCCTGTCGGCGGGAGCGGTGTACGCGCTGATGGCCAGCGGCCTCACGCTGGCGTTCGGGGTCATGCGGGTGGTGAACGTGGCGCAGGGGGCGCTGGTGATCCTCGGCGCCTACGGCAGCTATGCGCTGTTCAGCCACCTGCACGCCGACCCCTTCCTCTCGATCCTGGTGGTCACGCCGCTCCTGTTCGTGGTCGGCGTGGCGGTGCAGATGGTCTTCCTGCGGCGGCTGCGCAGCGACGAGCGGGAGCTGTCGCTGCTGGTCACCTTCGCGGTCGCGATCGGCATCGAGGGGGTGCTGACCCTCACCTTCAAGACCAACTACCGCTCCATCAACCCCAGCTACGCCAACCGCACGCTGCACCTGCTCGGCTACCAGGTGCCGCTGGTGCGGGTGCTCGCCTTCGTCCTGTCGGCCGGGGTGCTGGCGCTGCTGTGGCTGGCGCTGGAGCGCACCCGTTTCGGCCGGGCGCTGCGCGCCACGGTGCAGAACCCGACCTCGGCGCGGCTGCTCGGCGTCGAGGTCGAGCGCGTCGCCGCGGTCGGGTTCGGGCTTGGCGCCGCCACCGGCGCCGCCGCCGGGGCGGTCTACGGCATCGTCTGGCCCTTCAACCCGGGCAGCCACTACGACCTGATCTCGCGGCTGCTGTCGATCGTGGTCCTTGGCGGGCTCGGCAGCCTCGGCGGCGCGGTGGTCGCCGCGCTGCTGATGGGCGTGGCGGAGGCGGTGGTCGCGGCCACGCTGTCGCCGGTGTGGTCGTCGTTCGCGTTCTTCGCGGTGCTCATCGGCGTCCTGCTGGTGCGACCCCAGGGGCTGTTCGGCACCGTCACGCGGGGCGAGCTGTGAGCTGGTTTCAGCCGTGGGGGGTCGCCCGGGGCCTGATCGTGTTTGGCGCGCTCGCGCTGGCGCCGCTGCTGCTGCCGCAGCACTGGATGCTGAACCTGGCGATCTTCACGCTGATGTACGCCGCGCTGGCGGTGGCGTGGAACCTGATCGGCGGCTACGCCGGCTATGTCTCCCTCGGCCATGCCGCCTTCTTCGGGATCGGCGCCTACACCCTGGGGATCACCCTGGACAAGCTCGGGCTCAGCACGCCCGGGGCGGCGTCCTCCAGCTTCCACGACCTGGTCCCGTTCCTGCTGCTGCCCGCGATCGGGATCGCCGTCGCGCTGATGAGCCTGCCGGTCGCCTGGGTGGCGCTGCGGACCCGGGCGACCACGTTCGCGATCGTCACCCTGACGCTGCTGTTCGTGGTGCAGACCCTGGCCTTCAACCTGACCAAGCTGACCGGCGGGTCGCAGGGGCTCGCGTTCCCGGTGCCATCGTTTGCGGTGGACAGCTTCGAGCGGCCCTTCTACCTGGCGATGCTCGCCCTGCTCGCCCTCGCGATGCTGATCAGCTGGTATGTCCGCGGGGCGAAGCTCGGGCTCGCGCTGTTCGCCATCCGCGACGACGAGGACCGCGCCCGCGGCCTTGGTGTGCGCACCACCGGCGCGAAGCTCAGCGCCTTCGCGGCCAGCGTCGGCCTGACCGCGATGTGCGGCGGGGTGTGGGCCTACTACATCTCCTTCATCTACCCGCAGTTCGCGGTCGATCCGCTGATCTCGATCGGCACGGTGCTGATGGTCTACCTGGGCGGCCGGGGCACCCTCTGGGGCCCGGTGCTGGGCGCGGCGGTGGTCATCCCGGCCCAGCAGTACCTCGCCTACCGCTTCGGCCAGAACAACCTCTACCTGATCGGCTACGCGGCGGTGTTCCTGCTGGTCATCGTCCTGCTCCCACGCGGGATCGCACCGTCGCTCGCCGACTGGTTCCGCCGCCGGGGCCGGCGGGCCGAGGCCCAGGAGGGGGAGCCGGAGCTGACCCCCCGCGTCCCCGTCCGGGGAGGTGGCTGAGGTGGCCACGGACGGCCTGCTCCAGGTTGAGGGCCTGACCAAGCGGTTCGGCGGGGTCACCGCCGTCGACGGCTGCTCGTTCGCCGTCGCCGAGGGGGCCGTGACCGCCCTGATCGGGCCCAACGGGTCCGGCAAGACCACCCTGTTCAACCTGGTCACCGGCTACCTGCCCGCCGACCAGGGCGAGGTCACCTTCCTGGGAGAGCGGGTGGCGCGCCCGCACCCGGCGCGGCTCTGCCGGCAGGGGCTGGCGCGGACCTTCCAGCAGACCCGGGTCTTCCCGCACCTGAGCGTGCTCGACAACCTGGTGGTCGGGATCCAGCAGCCCTGGAGCGGGCTGCTGCGCCGCCGCCGCGGCGCCGCCGACCAGGAGCGGGCCGAAGCGCTGGTGGCCGACTTCGGCCTCACCGCCGTCGCTGGGCAGCTCGCCGCCGAGCTGTCCTACGGCCAGCGCAAGCTGGTCGAGTTGGCGACGGTGCTGATCGGCGAGCCGCGCCTGGTCCTGCTCGATGAGCCGACCGCCGGGATCAGCCCCGCCCTCATCCCCACGATCGAACGGCACATCCGCGAGCGCAACGCCGCCGGGGTCAGCTTCCTGGTGGTCGAGCACGACATGGGTGTGGTGATGCGGCTGTGCGACCCGGTGATCGTGCTCGACCGCGGCAGCGTCATCGCCAGCGGCCCGCCGCCCGCGATCCAGGCCGACCCGCGCGTCCTCGACGCCTACCTGGGAGGCTGACGTGACGGCTGTGGCACTGCTGCAACTGCGCGGGGTGGTGGCCGGCTACGGTGAGGCGATGGTGCTGCGCGGCGTCGACCTCGACGTCCCCAAGGGCGCGGTGACCTGTGTCATCGGCCCCAACGGGGCCGGCAAGTCGACCGTGCTGAAGACCGTCAGCGGGCTGCTGCGGCCCCGCGCCGGCACGATCGTCGTCAGCGGTGAGCTGATCGGCGGGCTGACCCCCCGGGCCGTCCTCGGCCACGGCGTGGTGCACCTGCCGCAGGACCGGAGCTTGTTCCCGGCGATGACGGTGTGGGAGAACCTGCTGATGGGTGCCTACATCATCAAGGACCAGGCGCTCGTCCGGCGGCGCCTGGCCGAGGTCATCGAGCTGTATCCCCTGGTCGGCCAGCGGCGGGGTGCCCGCGCCGGTTCGCTGTCCGGCGGCGAGCAGCGGATCGTCGAGCTGGCCCGGGGGCTGCTGCTCGACCCAGTGCTGGTGCTCATGGACGAGCCCTCGATCGGGCTCGGCCCGCAGGCCGCCCGCCAGGTCTTCGACAGCATCGCGGCGATGCCGCAGGCGGGCCGCACCGTCCTGCTGGTGGAGCA
>DASWDC010000234.1:0-10185 GCA_036395655.1 Actinomycetota bacterium
GGCCGAACGTAGGCCCCCCGATGCGCCGAACGTAACCGAAGCAAGGATCCAGGTGGAGGGTGCGGCCGAAATTGTGGAAAACCCGGTGCGGTCACCCCCGGGCGGGTGGGAGGCTTGGATCATGGACGAGGCGGAGGCGGGGACGGCGCGGGAGCATCTCGCGGCGAACCGGGCGCTGTGGGACGAGTGGACGGGGGTGCATCTCCGCTCGGAGTTCTATGACGTGGCGGGGTGGAAGGCGGGACGCAGGCCGATGCGGGCGTTCCTGCTGGATGAGCTTGGCGACGTGAACGGCAAGGACGTGCTGCACCTGCAGTGCCATTTCGGGCTTGACACGCTTGCGTTGGCGCGGTTGGGGGCGCGGGTGACCGGGGTGGATTTCTCTGAGCGGGCGGTCGAGGCGGCGCGGGGGCTGGCCGTTGAGGTCGGGCTCGGCGACCGGTCGCGGTTTGTCTGCTCTGACGTGCTGGAATTGCCCGCGGCGCTGACCGGGGACTTCGACGTGGTGTTCACCACCATTGGGGTGTTGAGCTGGCTGCCGGACCTGGCCCGGTGGGCGCGGGTGGTGGCGCGCTATCTGCGGCCGGGGGGTTTCGTGTATGTCGCTGATGCGCATCCGTTCGCGCAGGTCTACGACGACGAGGCCGACGAGTTGCGTCTCCGCTACCCGTACTGGGAGTCGGCCGACCCGATCGCCTGGAAGGTGCAAGGTTCCTACGCGGACCCGGACGCGGTCGTCGAGCAGGAGGTCGAGTACGCCTGGACGCACTCCATGGGCGAGATCGTCACGGTGCTCGCCGACGCCGGGCTGCGCATCGAGTTCCTGCACGAGTTCCCGTTTGTGGTGTGGAAGATGTTGCCGTTCATGGTCGAGCACCCGACCTTGGAGGGTGAGACGGAGTGGCGCCTCCCCGGCGGCCAGCAGCAGTTCCTGCCGCTGCTGTTCTCGCTGAAGGCCAGCAAGCCCGCGGCGGCCGGCTGAACTGGTTGGTGATCGGGGAGGCGCGGCGCGTTACTCTGGTGGTCGCTCGGTGACGCGGGGGGACGTGGGATCTTTGCCCTTGACCGAACTCCATGGGGAGGTTCGGACCCTGGCTCCCATCGATGCGCCCCCGCTCACCGAGCGGGTCGGCTCCTGGCGGTGGAGAGCATCGCGGGCTTGGGGGTGGCCGGGTCCAGCCGGGCGGCGAGGCTGACCAGCAGGCGCGCTGACCGCTCGCGCAGGTGCGGTGCGACGGCTCGGCGGCGCGTCGCTGGTTCGGGTTCGGTGCGGACGGGCGCGTCCGGCAGCGCCGAGGTGGCGAGATTCTCGGTCAGGCGGCGAGCGATATTGGCTGCGAACGGCTCATACATGGCGGCCTCCGTGTCCCCTGTCCTCTGCTTGTCACCTCCACCGGTCGCCGAGCGCGTACGGCGGCTGGAGGAGCAGGGCGTCATCGCCGGCTATCACGCCCGGGTCGACCCGGCCCGCGCCGGGCTTCCATTGACAGCCTTCGTCCAGATTCGATCCCGGCTTGACCATTGCCTGCTGCAAACCAGCAAATCCAGCGACTATCCCGAGGTTGTGGAGGTCCACAAGCTCAGCGGCGACCACTGCTCCGTCCTCAAGGTCCGTGCCGCCCAGGGGTGGAGCGGCTAACTGCCGTGCCAGAGGGCCGCGCCGGAGCGTGGGTCGAAGTAGGAGAGGCGGCCGACCTCCACGGCCAGGTCGAGCTGCTCGCCCGCGCGGATCGGGTGGCGGGCGGCCAGCCGTGCGGCGAGGGTCTCCGCCGCTCCGCCTCCAGCCGAAGGCCCGGGAAGTTCGCAGGTGGCCAGCAGTTCCGGGCCGAGGCGGTCGACGCGGCGGGCGGTGACGGCCAGGCGCCGCTCCGGCGGGGTCGCGGTCCCGGCGGCGCTCAGGTGCTCTGGCCGGATGCCGACGGTGAGCGGCTCGCCGCTGCCGGTGTAGCCGCGGAGCGGGCCGGAGGGGACGCCGGGGAAGCGGAGCCGCTGCTCCCGGTCCCGGGCGCCGAGGGCGATCCAGGCGCTGCCCGGCACGCCCTCCAGCTCGATCCGTCCGGTCAGCAGGTTCATCGCCGGGGAGCCGAGGAAGGTTGCCACGAAGGTGTTCGCGGGTTCCTGGTAGAGGGCGCGGGGGGTGCCGACCTGCTCCAGGCGGCCGGCGCGCATCACGGCGACCCGGTCGCCGATCGCCATCGCCTGGGACTGGTCGTGGGTGACATAGAGGGTGGTCACCCCGAGGCCGTGCAGGATCCGGTTCAGCTCGGTGCGCAGCCGCACCCGTTCGGTCTCGTCGAGGTGGGTGAGCGGCTCGTCCAGCAGGAACACCGTGGGGACCCGGACGGTGGCGCGGCCGAGGCCGAGTCGCTGGCGCTGCCCGGCGGACATGGTTTTGGGGAGCCGCCCGAGCAGGTGGCGGATGCGCAGGACTCTGGCCTCGGCCTGGACGCGCTGGTCAATCTCGGCCTCGGGCAGGCCGCGCAGAGCCAGGCCGAAGCGCAGGTTCTCGCCGCCGGTCAGGTGCGGGTAGACCGAGTTGGTCTCGAAGACCATGGCCACGTCGCGTTCGTGGGGTGCGAGGTTGGTGACGATCCGCCCGCCGATGGTGATCGACCCGCCGCTGAGCGGCTCGATCCCGGCGATCAGCCGCAGCGTGGTGCTCTTGCCGCAGCCTGACGGGCCGAGCAGCACCAGCAGCTCATGGTCGCGGACGTGGAGGCTGAGGTGGTCGACCGCCACGGTGCCGTCCGCGTGGATCCGTGAGACGTCTTCGAGCAGCACGTCCGCCATGGCGGTGCTCCTCAGCTCAGGTTACCGACCAGAGGCCTGTGGGTACGCAAGCCCGCGCGGGAGGGGACCGGACCGCAGGTGGTGGCTGGGATGGCAATGAGCATGGCCGAGCAGGCCCGCGGGCTCACGCGCGAGCAGCGCAACGCCTTCGTCGCGAGCTTCCTCGGCTGGTCGATGGACGCGTTCGATTACTTCCTCATCATCTTCGTCTTCACCGAGATCAGTAAGGACCTGCACTCCTCGCTGATCAAGGTGCAGTTCGCCACCACGCTGACGCTGGCGGCGCGGCCGGTCGGCGCGGCGATCTTCGGGCTGCTGGCCGACCGGTTCGGGCGGAGGGTGCCGCTGATGGTGGACGTGGCGTTCTACTCGGTGATCGAGTTCCTCACCGGGTTCTCGTCGTCGATCACCATGCTGCTGTTCCTGCGGACGTTGTACGGGATCGGCATGGGTGGCGAGTGGGGGATCGGCGCGTCGCTGGCGATGGAGAAGATCCCCCGGGAGAAGCGCGGGTTCTGGTCGGGGCTGCTGCAGCAGGGCTACCCGTTCGGGTACCTGCTGGCCGCGGTCGCGTACTTCCTGATCGGGAAGAATTTCGGCTGGCGCTGGCTGTTCTGGGCCGGGTCGATCCCGGCGCTGCTGGTGCTGTTCATCCGTGCGCGGGTGGGGGAGTCCGAGGTCTGGGAACGGGCCCGGCAGCGGGAGAGCACCATCGGGTCGATCCTCCGGCAGCCGGCGGTGATCAAGCGGTTCCTGTTCCTGCTGGTGCTGATGACGCTGTTCAATTTCATGAGCCACGGGACCCAGGACCAGTACCCGACGTTCCTGAAGACGCAGCATCACTACTCCGCCGACCTGGCGGTGCTGGTGGCGGTGATCTACAACCTGGGCGCGCTGTGCGGCGGGATCACCATCGGGGCGCTGTCGGAGTCGATCGGGCGGCGCAAGGCGGTCGTGTGGGTGACGCTGCTGGCGTTGCCGGTGGTGCCGCTGTTCGCGTTCTCGTCGGTGCTCGGGCTGATCGTGCTTGGCTCGTTCATCATGCAGTTCCTGGTTCAGGGGGCTTGGGGGATCATCCCGGCGCATCTGTCGGAGCTGTCGCCGGACGAGATCCGCGGGTTCTATCCGGGGGTGACCTATCAGCTCGGGAACTTGCTGGCGGCCATCAACCTGCCGCTGCAGACCCGCCTCGCCGACCACTACAACAAGAACTTCGGCCTGGGGATGGCGCTGGTGGTCGCGCCGGTGCTGCTGCTGACCGCCCTGGTCACCTGGCTCGGCCCGGAGAATCGTGGGGCGGAGCTGGGCCGCATCGCCACTCCGGGCCGCGAGGAGGTGGGCGCCCGCGCGGGCCCGCGCGGACCTGGGCCGGGTGTGCCCGCCGAGGGGTAGCGGCGGCGGGCACAGGCCCCTTGCCCGTTCGGGGTTGGGGCGTCACACTCGATTGTCGTATTTCTCCCGCTTCCTGATTGATTCGAGTGCTGGGGGTCAGCGATGGTCAACATCGGCGATCGTGTCCGGATCGAGTCCCAGAGAGTGGGCAGCGTGACCCGGATCGGCACGGTGACCGGGATCGAAGGCCGCATGATCACCGTCCGCTGGGACTCGGGCAGCCAGTCGATGTTCGTGCCGAGCGCCGGCTGCCTGGAGGTCATCGGCCACGAGAGCGTGCCCGTGGGACCGCCGCAGGCGCAGGCGCGGGCCGAGCGCGACTAATCCTCGAAGCTGAGCAGGTCGTCCCAGGTCTCGCGGCGGCGGGCGACTCTGGCGGTGCCACCCTCGACCACGATTTCGGGGGGGCGGGGATGGCTGTTGTAGTTCGACGCCATGGTCATGCCGTAGGCGCCGGTGTCGAGGAAGGCGACCAGGTCCCCGGGCGCCAGCTCGGGGAGGTCGGCGGCCGCGGCGAGGACGTCGGTGGACTCGCAGATCGGGCCGACGACCTCAGTCGGCTCCGTGGCTGCGTCGCTGGAGCTGGAGGGCGGCTGGCGGAGCGGGACGACCCGGTGGACCGCCTGGTAGAGGGCGGGGCGCATCAGCTGGTGCATGCCGGTGTCGACCACCAGCATGCGGCCCGCGCTTCTGTGCTTGCGGTAGAGGACGCTGGCGACCAGCGCGCCGGCCGGGCCGACGAGGTAGCGGCCCGGCTCGATGAGGAGGGTGACGTCGCGGCCGGCGACGACCGGGGCGAGCGCGTGGGCGAAGTCCTCCGGGCCGGGGAGCGGGGCGCCCCGGCTGTCGATCTGGTCGCCGTTGTAGCTGATCGGGAGACCGCCGCCGACGTCGAGGGTGTGCAGCTCCAGCCCGGCGGCGCGGCCGGCCTCGATCATGGCGAGGCCGGTGCGGGCGGCGTCGACGAGGCCGTCGGGGTCGGGGAGCTGGGAGCCGACGTGGACATGGATGCCCACCGCTCGCAGGTGGGGATGGTCGCCCTTGGCGGTGCGGCCGAGCAGGTCCTCGGCGACTTCCAGGGGGACGCCGAACTTGGCCTCGTCGTGGCCGGTCTGGATGTGGGCGTGGGTGTCGACCTCGACGTCGGGGTTGACGCGGAGGGCGAAGGGGATGGTGGTGCCGCCGCGGGCGGCGGCTGCTTCCAGGGCGTTCAGCTCGTCGGCGGACTCGACGTGGACGGTGACGCCATGCGCGACGGCGAGGTCCAGCTCGCTGGCGGTCTTGCCGACGCCGGCGAAGACGGTCGCGGCCGGGTCGCCGCCGCTGCGCAGCACCCGCAGCAGCTCGCCGCCGCTGACCACGTCGAAGCCGCTGCCGAGCTGGGCGAGCCGGGCGAGCACGGCGAGGCTGGAGTTGGCCTTGACCGCGAACAGGACCCGGCCGCCGATCGGGGCGAAGGCGCTGGCGACCCGCTGGTAGGCGGCCGCCACCGCGTCGAGGTCGTAGACGTAGGCGGGCGTGCCGGTGGCGGCGACCACCTGGTCGAGCGGGAGGCCGCCGACGTGCAGGATCCCGCCGTGGTAGCGGAACGGGTGGGGGGGTTGGTGACCGGTCATAGGCGTGAGGATAGGTCAGGTCGGGCCCCGCGGTCGTGCGCGCTGGGCCGGAGGACGTCGACGGCGAGCGTTGCATGGAAGCGCCGATCTGGCAACTCTTTATTCCAGCAGCATAGGAGGATCACGCAGAAGTGGTGTTGCATATTTTCATCAAGCAGTGAATAGTTATGCCATGAGCGCGACGGTGGGCATCCTGGGCGGCTCCGGCTACGCCGGAGGCGAGCTGCTCCGCCTGCTCGCCGGGCACCCGCACCTCCGGGTCGTCTGGGCGGCGGCGGACTCGGCGGCTGGCCGGCCTGTGACCGACCGCTATCCCGGTCTCGCCTCTGCCTATGGGGCGCTCACCTGGTGCACCGTCGACGAGGGTCTCGGCAAGGGCGCTGACGTCCTCTTCCTGGCCCTGCCCCACGGGCAGGCGGCGCAGTTGGTGGCGCGGGTGCTGGCCGCCGCCGGGCTGGTGGTGGACCTGTCGGCGGACTTCCGGCTCCGCGACGCCGACGCCTACCCCGCCTGGTACGGCGCGGCCCACCCCGCGCCGCAGCAGCTCGGCGGCTGGCCCTACGGCCTGCCCGAGCTGCACCGCGACGAGCTGCGCGGCGCCACCAGGATCGCGGTGCCCGGCTGCTACCCGACCGCGGCGCTGCTGGCGCTCGCCCCGGCGCTGGCGGGCGGGCTGGTCCGCCCCGACGGCATCGGGATCGACGCCAAGTCGGGGCTCAGCGGCGCCGGCCGTTCGCTCAAGGACCCCAACCTGTTCGTCCAGGCCAACGAGAACGTCACTCCCTACGGCATCGGTACCCACCGCCACACGCCCGAGATCGAGCAGGAGCTGAGCCGCCTCGCTGGGCGGCCGCTCCAGGTCAGCTTCACCCCGCACCTGGTGCCGCAGAATCGGGGCATCCTCGCTACCTGCTACGCCACCCTCACCGACCCGGACCTGGCCGCGCCCTGCGGCGTGGCCTCCTGCTACCAGGCCGCCTACGGCGACGAACCGTTCATCGACCTGCTCGGCGAGGGTCGCTGGCCCGGCACCCGCGCAGTCGCCACCACCAACCGGGTCCAGGTCGCGGTCACCGCCGACCCGCGCACCAACCGGCTGGTCGCCGCCGCCGCGATCGACAACCTCGTCAAGGGCGCCGCCGGCCAGGCGTTGCAGTGCGCCAACCTCGCCCTCGGCCTGCCGGAGACGGCCGGCCTCGACCTGGTCCCCCCGGGACCGTGAGGCGGTGACAACCCCCATGACCTCGATGACCCCCATGACTCCCGCGACCGGCCGGTTCCAGGTGGACCGCGGCCTTGGCGTCTGCGCCCCCGCCGGGTTCAGCGCCGCCGGGGTCGCCTGTGGGATCAAGGAGTCCGGCGGCCTCGACCTCGCCCTGGTCGTCGGCGCGCCGGGCACGGTCGCGGCGGGGGTCTTCACCACCAACCTGGTGGTGGCCGCGCCGGTGGTGTGGACGCGGGAACTGCTCGCCGCCTCGTCCGACGCCCGGGTCGTGGTGCTCAACTCCGGCAACGCCAACGCCTGCACGGGCGCTGCGGGCGACGCGGCGGTGCTCGCCAGCGCGCAACGGGCCGCCGTTGAGCTGGGCTGCCAGCCCGAGCAGGTGCTGATCTGCTCCACCGGCGTGATCGGCGTCCCGGTCCCGACCGACGCCCTCACCGACGGGGTCGCCAAGGCGGCGATCGGCCTCGACCCCGGTCCGGCGGGCGCCACCGCCGCAGCCGAGGCGATCCGCACCACCGACACGGTCGCCAAGCAGGCCGGCACCCGCCTCGGCCCAGTCACCATCGGCGGCATGGCCAAGGGTGCCGCCATGCTCGCCCCGGCGCTGGCCCTTCTCGGTCCGGCGCACGCGACCATGCTGGCGGTGGTCACCACCGACGCGGTCGCCGAACCGGCGACGCTGCGGGCCGCCCTGGCCGCGGCCACCGCGACCACCTTCAACCGGATCACCGTGGACGGCGCCCAGTCCACCAACGACACCGTGCTGCTGCTCGCTTCCGGCACCTCCAGGGTGGCGCCCGCGCCTGAGGAGCTGGCCGCCGCGGTCGAGGCGGTCTGCGACGACCTGGCCGGGCAGATGCTGGCCGACGCCGAGGGCGGCACCCGGGTCGTCGCCGTCCACGTCGGCGGCGCCAGCACCGCGGAGGCGGCGCTGACGGTGGCCCGGCGGGTGGCCGACAGCCCGCTGGTCAAGACCGCCGTCTTCGGCGGCGACCCGAACTGGGGCCGCATCCTCCAGGCCGCCGGCACCGCCGGGGTGCCGTTCGACCCCGCGCGGGTACGCCTCCAGGTCCGCGGCGGTCCGGGAGCGGCCGGGCTCCAACCAGAACCGGAGCCGGGGCGGCCGGGAGCGGTGTCGGATCCGGTCGAGCTGATCCGGGACGGCGCCCCGACTGGCGCCGACGGCAGCGCACCCATGGCCGAACGGGAGATCGAGTTCCGCCTGGATCTCGGCGGCCCAGGCCCCTGGGCTTGCGTGCGGACCGCCGACCTGACCCCTGAGTACGTCCGCCTCAACTCGGAATACACAACATGAACACCGCGACGGAAGACCTCCAGGCGAAAGCGGACGTGCTCCACGAGGCGCTGCCGTGGATCAAGCGCTTCGCCGGCCGCACCGCGGTCATCAAGTACGGCGGCGCGGCCATGGCGGACGCCGGCTCCTTCGTCGACGACGTGGTCCTGCTCCGCTACGTCGGCGTTGACGTGGTGGTGGTCCACGGCGGCGGGCCCGAGGTCAGCCACGCCATGCGGGAACTGGGCCAGACGCCGGTGTTCGTCGACGGCCACCGGGTCACTGACGCCGACACCATCGACCTGGTCCGCATGATCCTGGTCGGGCGCATCAACAAGGGCCTGGTGGGGCGCTTCAACCGCCACGGGCGCATCGCGGTCGGGCTCTCCGGCGAGGACGGCCTGCTGGTCAGCGCGACGCCGCGGCACGACCCGGGCGGGCGCGATCTCGGCTTCGTCGGCGACGTCGCCTCGGTCGACACCACCGCCCTGCGGGCGCTCACCGGTGCCGGGCTGATCCCGGTGATCGCCACGGTCGCCGCCGGCCCGGAGGGGCGGCCCTACAACGTCAACGCCGACGCGGTCGCCGGGGCGCTCGCCGCCGCGCTCGGCGCCGAGAAGCTCGTCTACCTCACCGACGTGGAGGGTCTCTACCGCGACGTCGCCGACCCGGCCTCGCTGCTGCGCCACCTCACTCTGGCTGAGGTCGAGGCGCTGCTGGAAAGCGACCAGGCGCACAGCGGCATGGTCCCCAAGCTCCGCGGCATCGTCACCGCCCTCGGTGCCGGCGTCGGCAGCGCCCACATCCTCGACGGGCGCCTGCGCCACGCCCTGCTGCTGGAGCTGTTCACCAACAAGGGCGTCGGCACCATGGTCGGCCCCAACGGCTGGAACGACCTCGACACCGTGAGAGAAGGAGTCGCATGACGATCGCGGAGCGGGAGGCAGCGGTGCTGTGGCCGACCTATGCGCGGCCCGAGATCGAATTCGTCCGCGGCGAGGGAGTGCACCTCTGGGACGCGGAAGGCCGCGAGTACCTCGACTTCCTCGGCGGCATCGCGGTGGTCGCCGCCGGCCACGCCAACCCCAAGGTGGTCGCCGCGGTCGCCGGCCAGCTCGCCACCCTCGGCCACACCTCGAACCTCTACTTCACCGGCCCGCAGGTCCGCCTCGCCGAGCGGCTGGTGGCGGCGTTCGGCGGCGACGGCAAGGTGTTCTTCTCCAACTCCGGCGCCGAGGCCATCGAGGCCGCCATCAAGGTGGCGCGCCGCTGGGGCCGCGCCAACCGTGGCGAGCGGGCCATCGGCATCGTCTGCACCGACGGCGCCTTCCATGGCCGCACCCTGGCCACCCTGGCCGCCACCGGCAAGCCCGCCATCAAGGCCGCGTTCGAACCACTGCCCGCCGGCTTCTCCCACGTCCCCTTCGGCGACGCCGACGCCCTCGCCGCCGCGATCGGCCCGGACACCGCCGCTGTGCTCCTGGAGCCGGTCCAGGGCGAGAACGGCATCCGCGTGCCGCCCGCCGGCTACCTGCGGGCGGCCCGCGAGCTCACCGCCGACGCGGGCGTGCTGCTGATCCTCGACGAGATCCAGTCGGGCATGGGCCGCACCGGCCGCTTCTTCGCCCACCAGCACCACGGCGTGCGTCCCGACGTCGTCACCATGGCGAAGGCGCTCGGCAGCGGCTACCCGATCGGCGCCACCATCGCCACCAATGAGGTGGCCGACACCATGCACCCTGGCGACCACGGCACCACCTTCGGCGGCAACCCGGTCGCCTGCGCCGCCGCCCTCGCCACCCTCGACGTGATCGAGCCGCTGCTGGACGGCCACGTGGACACGGTCGCCGGGCGCCTTCGCGACGGTC
>DASWDC010000235.1:0-7246 GCA_036395655.1 Actinomycetota bacterium
CGCTTGGGCTGGAGTCGCCTTCGGACCTGTCGGTGGAGTCGCCCCCGGAAGGAGGCCGCCAGCTGTGACGATCGCCTGCTGCCCCGGTACCTATGATCCGGTGACAAATGGGCATCTCGATATCGTCGCGCGCGCGGCAGGGGTGTTCGATCGGGTGATTGTCGCGGTGCTGCTGAATCCGGCGAAACAGCCGATGTTCACGGTTGAGGAGCGCATCGCGATGCTGAAAGAGGCCACCGCCGACCTTCCGGGCGTCGAAGTCGACACCTTTTCGGGCCTGCTGGTCGACTTCGCCCGGGCGCGGTCGGTGACCGCGATCGTCAAGGGGTTGCGGGCGGTCAGCGATTTCGACTACGAGCTGCAGATGGCGCAGATGAACCTCCGTCTCTCCGGGATCGAGACGATGTTCATGACCACCAACCCGAAGTGGTCGTATCTCAGCTCCAGCCTGGTCAAGGACGTCGCCAGGCATGGCGGCGACGTCGGCGGCCTGGTCCCCGAGGTCGTGCTGGCCCGCCTGCGGGAGCGGGTCGGGCGCGGCGCGAACGGCTGAGCCGACGGCGGGGGTTCGCGCTGTTTTCTGCTACCCTTCCCCGGGCGGCTTCGGCCCCGAGCGACCCGTGCCCGCGTGTCCCCGCCGCGAGTGCCGCCTCATCACACCAGCGCCACAAGAGTTTTGCCATGAATGAGCTCGCCATATCGCAAACGCTGACGGTCAACGTCCGTGAACTGCTGCACCAGCCTGGAGCACACAAGCACGTGGTCCAGCGTGGCCCCGTGCCCGACCTGGCCACCCCGGCCGCCCGGGTCGACCCGGCCTCGCTGGTGACGGTCGACGCCGAGATCGAATCGGTCGTCGAGGGGCTGCTGGTCACCGGGCAGGTCAGCGCCCGGGCGACGCTGGAGTGCGCCCGCTGCCTGCGCCAGATCGAGCAGGACCTGCGGGTCGACGTCCGCGAACTGTTCGTCCTCGACCCGCGCGCGGAGCGCCAGTCAAGTGCTCCAGGCGCGCGCCATGAGCGTCCGCGGTCCCCGCAGGGGTCCCCGCAGGCGGGAGAGGCGCGGCACCGACCCGCGACCGGCGCCCTGACTGAGGACGAGGGCTACGCCGTGCTCCCCGACGACCGTCTGCCCCTGGAGACGATGGCCAGGGACGCCATCGTGCTCGCCTTCCCGGCCGCGCCGCTGTGCCGTGCGGACTGCGCCGGGCTCTGCCCGGAGTGCGGCGCCGACCGCAACGCGACCGACTGCGGCCACCGGCCCAGCGCCGACGCGCGCTGGTCCGCGCTGGCCGGGCTGGAGCTCGGCGCGCCGGGCCAGGACGAACAGGACGGCGACCCGGACTGACACGAGGCGAGCACGCGAGCAGGAACCAACCCAGGACCAGGACCGGGAAGACCCGGCCAGGCAGAAGGAGACCAGATGCCCGTTCCAAAGCGGAAGACGCCGCGCACCAAGACGCGGCAGCGGCGTGCGCACTGGAAGAGCACCGCGCCGACCTACGCCGTCTGCCCACAGTGCCGCCAGGCGAAGCTTCCGCACACCGTCTGCCAGAACTGCGGCTCCTATGGCGGGCGCCAGGCCATCGAGGTTGACTGAAACACCGAGCCACCTCCCGACAATCCCCTGGGAAGCAGGGTGATCCAGCGATGTCACCGTCATATGTCAGGCCCTTCAAGCGGCTCCCGATCGAGCGGGCGCTCGGGATCCGCTTCGGCAACGACGATATCTACGTCAGGGCGCTGACCCACCGTTCCTACGCCTACGAGAATGGCGGGCTGCCCACCAACGAGCGGCTTGAGTTCCTCGGCGACGCCGTCCTCGGCGTGGTCATCACCGACCTGATCTACCGCGCCTTCCCCCTGCTCCCGGAAGGCCAGCTCGCCAAGCTGCGGGCGGCCACCGTGAACATGAACGTCCTGGCCGACGTGGCCCGGGAGCTGGGAGTGGGCGAGGCGGTCAGGCTTGGCCGCGGCGAGGAGCTCTCCGGTGGGCGCGACAAGTCCTCCATCCTCGCCGACACCCTGGAGGCGCTGCTCGGCGCGGTCTACCTGAGCAAGGGCCTGCCCCGCACCGGCGCCCTGATCCGCCGCCTGTTCGAGGCGCGGGTCATGGAGGCCGCCGGGCGCGGCGCCGCGCTCGACTACAAGACCTCGCTGCAGGAGCTGGCTGCCTCCAGCCTCGGCGGCATGCCGAGCTACGCCATCGAGGAGGAGGGCCCCGACCACGCCAAGCGCTTCACCGCCACCGTCTCGGTTGCCGGCGTCGCCTACGGCAGCGGCCAGGGCCGCTCCAAGAAGGAGGCGGAGCAGCACGCGGCCCGCGAGGCGTTCGAGGCGCTGGCGACCTCGAGCATGGTCACCGGCTCCGACCCCGACGATGACGCCGGCAGCGACGGTGAGGGCGCGGGCGCCTCGGGCGCGGCGGCGGGCGCAGGCGCCGCCGACGCCACGGTGACCCCGGCACGGGGCAAGAGCGGCAAGGTCGCCAAGGTTGCCGCCGGCAAACCGAAGCCGGCCGGCCGGCAGCGCGACTAGGCGCCGGGACAGGGGGACAGGCTGGCGTGCCCGAGCTTCCAGAGCTCGACGTCCTGACCGAGAACCTCACGGCGCAGCTCGCTGGCGCGCGGGTGCGCGCGCTGCGGCTCGTGTCGGTGGCTGCCCTCAAGACCTTCGACCCACCCCTCGACACGCTGGCGGGTGCGGTCGTCAGCGGTGCCGGCCGCCGCGCCAAGTACGTCTGGCTGGAGCTCGTGGCCGACGGGCAGGGGATGTTTCTGGTCATCCACCTGTCGCTCGGAGGGCGGCTGTCGCTCGGGCCGAAGCCGGCCAGCCGCAGGGTGGCGGTGCTGACCATCGAGTTCGACGACGGCCGGGTGCTGTCAATGACCGAGGGCGGCACCCAACGCCGCGCCGCGGTCTGGCTGGTCCGGGATCCTGCGCAGGTGGCGGGGCTGGCCGGGCTTGGACCGGAGCCGCTCGACCCGGACTTCACCCCGGAGCGGCTCGCCAAGATCCTCGCCGCCGGTGGCCACACCCTCAAGCGCATGCTGACCGACCAGCGGGAGCTGTCGGGGGTCGGCAACGCCTGGAGCGACGACGTGCTGCACCGCGCCCGCCTCTCGCCCTTCGCGCGGCCCGAGCGCCTCGACCCCGAGCAGGTCGCCCGCCTGCACGCCGCCCTGGTCGGCGTGCTCACCGAGGCGCGCGGCGCCCTCGCCGAGCAGGTCGGCGGGGCGGTCGAGATCCCCAAGGCGTCCGAGCGCCTGTTCGCCGTCCACGGCCGTGCCGGCGCCGCCTGCTTCGTCTGCGGCGACACGATCCGCTCGGTCTGGATGGGGGAGCGGGAGACCTCCTACTGCCCGACCTGCCAGACCGGCGGGCGCGTCCTCGCCGACCGGCGGCGCTCTCGCTTCCTGCGCTGAGCAGCGGCCGCCGGGCGCCCGCGCCTCCCCGCCGGCCCGCGGGTGCTTGCTAAACTCGGCGCTCCGCGGCGTCTGGCGTCTTCGGAGCGGAGGGGGCGGGTGGCCGAACTACCCGAAGTTGAGACACTTCGTCATGATCTGGACAAAGAGATCGTTGGCCGGAAGATCAGGGATGTCGAGGTGGCGGCCAGCCGGGTCGTCCGCCGCCACCGCAACCGTCCCGACTTCTGCCGCCAGCTGAGCGCCCGCAGGGTCGCCGCGATCGGGCGCAGCGGCCCGCACCTGCTGATCGGCCTGGATTCCGGCGACACTCTGGTGCTGACGCTCGGCGCCAGCGGCCGGCTGCTGCGCGAACGCAGCGCCGCCCCGGTGGAGCGGCACACCAACGCCGTGATCACCTTCGCCACCGGCGGCGGCCTACGGGTCCTTGGCCTGGCCGCCGACGGGGAGCTGTTCGTGCTCGGCGCCGGCGACCGTGATGGGCTGGCCGCGCTCGGCCACGCCGCGCTCGACCCGCTGGCCGACGCGGTCGCCTGGCCGTCATTCGGCGCCATGGTCACCGCTGGACGCGGGCCGTTGCGGGCGCTGCTCACCGGCGGCGCACTGCTGGCCGGGGTCGGGCCCATCTACGCTGACGAGATCCTCTGGGCCAGCGGGCTGCGCTTCGACCACGACGCGGGCAGCCTGCGCGCCCAGGAGGTCCGGCGCCTGCACCGTGCGGTCCAGGAGATCCTGCAGGAGGCGGTGCGGCTGCGGGGCAGCTCGGTCGGCGACGATCCCTGGCTCGACCTGCACGGCAACAAGGGCGAGTACCAGGAGCGACTCCGCGCCTACCAACGCGAAGGGCAGCCCTGCCAGCGCTGCCGCTCCCCGCTGGTCGCCGAGCGGCTCGCGCACGGCGACGCGCAGAGCGACGCAGACAGC
Organism: Actinomycetota bacterium; assembly: GCA_036395655.1. GTDB lineage: Bacteria > Actinomycetota > CALGFH01 > CALGFH01 > CALGFH01 > DASWDC01. The sequence continues at coordinate 4,349 of DASWDC010000235.1, forward strand.
GACGCACAGATCGGCGATGTCACTTACTATTGCCCGAGATGCCAGAGCTGAGCAGCTTGTTTCCTCGACGTTCGGTCGGTTTGGCCGGCCTTGTCGTGCTGCTGGTCCTGCCGGCGGCGCTCGCCGGCTGCGGTCGCTCGGGTTCGGCGCCGCCCGCGCCCGCCGCCCCGGCGGCGCCGGTCGTCACCAGGCCGGCCGCGCCCGTGGACGGGCCGGTCACCTTGGGCGCCGCCCCCGCCTACGTGGCGCTGGCACGCACCGACGTCACCGTCCGCTCCAAGCCCGGCGGCGGCGCGCTGGTGGGGCTGTTCCCGCAGCAGCTCGGCTGGAACACCACCACCTCCTTTCTGGTCCGCCAGGCCCGGCGCGTCGGCGGCAAGGTCTGGTATCAGGTGCAGCTCCCGCGCCGCCCCAACCAGGCCAGTGGTTGGGTCCGCGCCGACCAGACCCAGCTCGCGCCGCTGGTCTGGCGGGTGGACGTCTCACTCACGCACCATCAGGCCAGCCTGGTCCACAACGGGCGGCTGGTCCGCGCCTTCACGGTGGCAGTCGGCCAGCCGGGTACGCCCACCCCGACGGGGGCGTTCTACCTGATGTTCAAGCTGCACCCGCCGCAGATCTCACGGGTCTACGGCGCCTTCGCGCTCGGCCTGGCCGCCTGGTCGAACGTGCTCAACCAGTTCGGCACCGGGGACGGCCAGATCGCGCTGCACGGCACCGCCAACACCTGGGAGCTCGGCCATGACGTCTCCCACGGCTGCGTTCGGTTCGATAACGAGGCGATTACCTACCTTGCTGGCGTGCTGCCGATCGGCACGCCGGTCACGATCCACGCCTAGACCGATGACCCAGCCCTTCGGCGGCATGCAACGACTAGAGGCGGTTGTGCGGGGGCGCGTCCAAGGCGTTGGTTTCCGCTATAGCGTCCTTGAAATCGCCCGCCATGCTGGTTTACGTGGTTTTGCGGAGAACAAGCCTGACGGCTCTGTATTCGTGCTCGCCGAAGGGCTTCCCGATCAGCTCGATGACCTGGAGAAGTTCCTTCGGAGAGGCCCAAGCTTCGCCCATGTCGCCGCCGTCGAGGCCGACCGTTCCACGGCGACTGGTGAGTTTGATGGCTTCGTCGCCCGCTAAGGCATTTGTGCAGCTCATCGAGGGTGTCAAGCGTGCTTCGTCCGTAACACGCTACTTGGCGTATCAGCTCGGACGTGTTATCGTCCCCTTGTGAAATCAAGTCTCTGGAACCGCCCTGATGCGGCACCCGGCACGGTCGTGCTCCCTCCCAATGGCGGGAACGGTCCTCGGGTACTCGTCAGGCCTTTCTCATCCAGAGAACCATAAGGAGTTTGCTAGCCGTCGGAGTATTCCGTTGCGGCCGAAATGGTGTGTCGTCACGCTGGCCGAACGGACGGATCGCAGCGGTCGCCGATTGAGATCGTTGCTGAGGGGAGGATCTTCCCGGATGTCGAAGGCGCTCATGGGCTTCGTAGGTCAGCCGCCCGCATACATGATCCTGCGGGAGCTGAATGCCCTCAAGGCGCGGGTGGCTGAGTTGGAACGTGCTCTTGCGGCCGCGGAGCAGGAGATTGCCCTTCGCGAGGTCGGGGACTTCCGGTCCTCGACCGAGAAGGAGGCGGCCCTGGCCTGACGCCAGGCTTTTTCTTTGCACGGGACCCTCGCTGAGGGTCCCGTTTCTTGTTCCCGGGTGACTCCCGGGTGGCTCCCGGGTGGCGTCCGGCCGCCATGCTAGACTGCGCTTCTGCCGGGTAAAGGCTCAAGCGGGCGCCGTCTCACCTGGACGGCAGACCAGGAAGGACCCCGGATGCCCCGGTGAGTGAGGACCGGGCAGTCTCAGAAAGGTCTCCGGCTATCGCGTGTTCCTGAAGTCGCTCACTCTCCGTGGGTTCAAGTCGTTCGCGGACAAGACGGTCCTGCACTTCGAGCCCGGGATCACCGTGATCGTCGGGCCGAACGGGTCGGGCAAGTCCAACGTCGTCGACGCGATCGCCTGGGTGCTCGGCGAGCAGGGCGCGAAGTCGCTGCGCTCGGGCCGCATGGAGGACGTGATCTTCGCCGGCACCGCCACCCGCCCGCCGCTCGGCCGCGCCGAGGTCAGCCTCACGATCGACAACTCCGCCGGCCTGCTGCCGATCGACTACGGCGAGGTCACCATCGCCCGCCATCTGTACCGCTCGGGCGAGAGCGAGTACTCGGTGAACGGCGACGCCTGCCGCCTGCTCGACCTGCAGGAGCTGCTCTCCGACACCGGCATCGGCCGCGAGCTGCACACCATCCTCGGCCAGAACCGCGTCGAGGAGGTCCTGCAGGGCCGCCCCGAGGACCGCCGCGCCGCCATCGAGGAGGCCGCCGGCATCTACAAGCACCGCCGCCGCAAGGACAAGGCGCTGCGCAAGCTCGCCGGCATGGAACAGCACCTGGTGCGCCTCTCCGACCTGGTCGGCGAGCTGCGCCGCCAGCTCAAGCCCCTGCAGCAGCAGGCCGAGACCGCCCGCAAGGCCGCCGAGGTCCAGGCCGAGCTGCGCGAGGTACGCCTCACCCTCCGCAGCCGCGAGCTGGCCACCGCCCGCGAGCGCGCCGCCGTCCTCGACGCCGAGGAGGCCCGCTTCGCCGCCCGCCTCGCCGAGCTGGAGGCCGTCCACCAGGCCGCCACCGCCGACGAGGCCCGCCTCCAGGCCGTCCTGACCGCCGAGGAGCCCCGTCTCGCGCTGGCGGGGGAGATCGCCCACCGCCTCGACACCGTGCGCGAACGCCTGCGCGGCACCATGGCCCTGGCTGAGGAGCGCGCCCGCCACCTCGCCCAGCCGCTCGCCGAGGAGGACCAGGGCCGCTCCGCCGCCGACCTGGAGCGCGAGGCCGCCGCCCTCACCGATGAGCTCG
>DASWDC010000236.1:0-5658 GCA_036395655.1 Actinomycetota bacterium
CCAGCGGCTCGACGACGCCGCGGTGAGCGCCCGCTGACGCTCAGTGCGCTGATCGTCATCGGCGCCGAGCTGGCAGCGGACCGCCAGATCCAGGCTGGCGAGGCGGCCAAGGTGGGTGCCGACCAGCCACAGCACCTGCGCATCGGGTTCTTCCACGCGAAGGCGGGTGCGGATGCGCGCACCGGTGGGTGGTGCGGCGACGAACGGTGCGGCACGGGAACGCATGTTCGCTAGCGTAGCAGGCAAGTATGACAATCGGAATGAGCATCGCTGGTCGTCACTGACAGGTGCTGGTGAACGCTGACAGTCACAGATGACACCCCAAGCAGTCCGAACCCGCAGGGCGACCGCCGGGGCGAGCAGGGCGGAGGGCGGGCGCAGCAGGTGGGTGACCTCGACGAGGCGCTGGGCCACGACTTCGTCGTGCTGGGCCGCCTGCAGGGTCCGCCGCAGGTAGGAGGTGGTCAGGGCGGTGCCCCAGGGTTTGGCGCCGGTGGTCTGGGGGAGGGCGAAGTCACCGCCGACCGACAGGCGCCAGGGCGCCGCCACCGCGCGACCGGCCAGCCGGTTGTAGGTGCGGACGAAGCCGGCGCCGAGGCCGTCGCAGCGGTCGAGGGCGGTCGCGAGCGCCTCGGCCTGCAGCGCCGCCGCGCTGATCCCCTGCCCGTAGATCGGGTTGAAGCTGGCCACGGCGTCGCCGAGCAGCACCAGCCCGCCGGCCAGCTGGCGCTGGTGGAGGCGCTCGACGTGGCGGCGCAGGCTCGCGGCCATCCGGTGGGGGACGATCGCGCTGAGCGGCTCGGACTCGGCGATCAGCTCGGCGATCGCCGGGTCGGGCAGGGTGGCGGCGAACTCGGCCCAGCCGGAGGCGGTGGTGGGCGGGTGGTCGCCGTGGAAGCCGGCCAGGGTCACCATCCACTGCTCGTCCTCCAGGGCGAAGGCGACGCCGGCGGAGCTGGGCGGGTCGCCGATGACGATGGCGACACGCCAGTCGCGGCCGTCGCCCGGGTCGCGGCGCAGGATCCGGGTGGCGTAGCCCATGTCGACGTGGACGGCCGACAGCGGCGGCGCCACGCAGCCGAGGCCCAGCCGCTCCAGCCAGCGGAGCGAGCGGGCCGCGCGGCCCGAGGCGTCGACCACCAGGTCGGCGTGGAGGCGCTCGTCCCCGGCGAGGCGGACCCCAGTGACAGTGACAGCGGCGCTGCGGGCCCCCCGGCCGGCGAGTACATCTTCGACATGGCCGTGCCGCAGCGCCACGTTCGGCAGCCCGGCGACCCGGGCGCGGACGTGATGTTCGAGCATTGGGCGCGAGCAGAGCGCGCCCGGATGGGAATGGTCGGCGTCCCGCAGACGCAGGCGCACCCCCCAGCCTGGAACCAGCGGAGTTGCGCGCCGCGGAACGGCAGGGCGCCGTGGGCGAGCAATTCCCCCCCGAGTCCTGGGAACCAGGCCTGGAGCCGCTGCTGCCCAGAGAGCAGCAGGGCGTGCGCGTGGCGCGCCTGCGGAACGCCCCTGCGGAAGGCCGGCTCCCCCGGAAGCTCGTCGTGGTCGATCACGAGCACCTCGCCGAAGCGCTGGGACAGCACGCGCGCGGCGCAAAGCCCCGCCATGCTCGCTCCGACGACGATCGCTCTCGAACCCTGACGGCGCTCGGCCATTCCCGCATCCCTCGCCAACATTGCGATAACCGCGGTATTCGTAATAACGATCATCCCGATATCGCAACAATGTTACGTTATGGCGTAACGTAACAACGTTGCGTTACAGTGTCAACCCATGGGACGGCAAAAAAAGCACGGGGAGCACACCCGCGAGGCCCTGCTCCAAGCCGCCGAAGCGCTGCTCGCCGACGGTGGCGAGCAGGCGCTGTCGGTGCGTGCCGTGGCCGAGCGGGTCGGCACCTCCACCCGTGCCGTCTACAGCGTGTTCGGCTCCAAGGACGGCCTGCTGTCGGCCCTCGGCCAGCACGGCTTCGAGCTGCTCAGCGCGGTGGTCGACGAGCTCCCCCCGACCGACGACCCGATCGCCGACATCGTGGAGGGCGGGGTCATGGGCTTCCGCCGCTGGTGGCGCCGGAACCCGCGGCTGTTCCGCCTGGCCTTCGACCATCTGGTGGTGGCCGGCCCCGGGGGGGTCAAGGTGAGCCAGGCCGGCCTGGCCGCGCTCGGCCGGCTGAAGCTGCGGGTGCAGCGCGCCAGCGACGCCGGCCTGCTCGGCGGCTGCGACGTGGACGAGGTGACCGCCCAGATCGAGGCGCTCTGCGAGGGCCTGACCATCGTGGAGGGCCGCCACGGCCCGTTGCTGCACTCCGAACCGGAGGAGATCTGGCGTGAGGCGCTGCGGGCGCTGCTCGACGGCCTGCGCGGCGCGACCTCGGCGCCCCTTCCTCGCGAGGGCGGGGCCGGCGGCGATCTCAGCGCCGTCGCGCTCCTGCCCGGCGAGCCGGGGCCGGTGGGGGATAGGAGCTCCGGTCCCGACCCGCCGAGCTAGGAGCCTACGGGCGCGCAACCCTGGCTCGCTCGATCTGGGCCTGGCGTGCGGCGGCGAGGGCCTGGCGGCCCGCCTTGGTGATCGAGGCCTGGGCCTCGTCGATGACGACCAGGCCGCGGCCGGCGAGGGCGCGGGCGACCGACTGGCTGACGGGCCAGGTGTCGGCGTGACCCTGCCCGGCTTCCAGCAGTTCGAGGGCGGAGCGCTCCGCCGGGCTGAGGCGCCACAGCAGCGCCCGGACGGCCGCCTCGGGGAAGCGGTAGTGGCCGCCGATGGTGCGCACGGCCGGCAGGCGGCCCTGCTTGGCCCAGCGGCCCACCGGGCGCTGGTCCACCCCGAACAGCTCGGCGACCTCGCCGGGCCGCAGCAGGCGGTCCTGCGTCTCCGCCCCGGCCCCGATCGCGGTCGGGACGCCGGCCTGGAGCTGCTCGTTGATGGCGCTCTCGGGGAAGCGGTAGTGGCCGCCGAGGGTGCGGATCGCCGGCAGGCGCCCCTTGCGGGCCCACTGCTTGACGGTCCGGGGGCCGACGCCGAAGCGCTCGGCGACCTCGCCGACCCGCAGCCAGCGGTCCTTGGGCGCCAGCGCCGTCCGCCGGCTGGCGGCCCCGGCCCCGGCCCCGGTCCCGGTTCCGGTCCCGTTGCCGGTGCCGTTGCGGCCATGGCCGTTCCCGTTGCCGTTCCCGTTGCCGTTGTGGCCGTTGCCGTTGTGGCCGTTGGCCGGGCGGGCGCCCGGTCCGACGACCTTGGCCGCCGGGGCCTGGCGGACGACTGCCCCGGGCGCCGCGGGCGCCCTGGCCCCAGAGACGCCCGGCCTCGGCCCGACGACATTGGCGCCCGGGGCAGGTCGAGCGACCGTGACGGCCGCGCTGGCGGTCGGTCCGACCACCTTGGGAAGCGCGGCCGTTGCCGGTCCCACAACCTTGCCGTTGACTCGATAGGGGGCGCCGCTACCACTGCGCGCCCGGTTCGGCCCGACGACCTTGGCGCTGGGCGCCGGGCCGACGACCTTGAGGGCGGGGGCGGGGCCGACCACCTTGCTGGTGGCGGCGCTCGCCGGGTTGGGGTGGATGATCTTGCGGGTCATCTTGCTCCTCCTGGAAGCGCGATCCCGACGGGGAACCCGATGGGGATGACCGGTGCTGGGATGGAAGCGCCGTTGTCCGACTTCCCGGGAGTCAGGGGTCCGGCGGCCTCGACGTCACGCAGGCGGTCCAGCACCCGGAGGGCGGACGGCAGCGGAGCGTCGAGGGTGCGGTGCCAGCGGACAGCCCCGCCGCTGGCACCGCGGGATGGGGGAGCGAGCACGAAGCTGCCATCCCCGAGCCAGCGGATCCCGGAGGGTCCACCGGCCCCGCGCCCTGGCACGGTGATGCACGGGCCTGCACCAGACGGCGCGACATAGAAGTGGAACCGGCCACAGGCGGTCTCAGCGACCGGCCCCAGACCAGGCCTTCCCAGGGCGAGCACGGCGGCGCCGAGCGCCTGGGGCACGTCGAGCACCTCCAGGCCGGCGTCCATGCCGGTCAGCAGCCCGACGCCAGCCCCGGCCTCGGGGCCGCCCCGCCACAGGCGCGACGCCCGCAGCGGGTCGGCGCAGGGCGCCGGCGCCCAGCCGGCCACCGCGCAGCCGAGCGGTCCGCAGCCGCACCCCAGCAGCGCCTTGCGCACCGCCTTCGGCAGGCCCGCTGGCGCTCCAGCGGGGGCAGCTGCCACCAGCAGCCCGCGTTCGGCGTAGGAGACTGCGCTCGCCTTGGTGGTCATGGTCAAAACCTCAAGTTCAGGTTCAGGCCGCGGCGTGGCGGCCGTGGCGGGCGCGGAAGCGGGCGTAGGCGTGGGTGTGGGAACCGAAGACCAGCAGGCCGGCGCCGACGCTCAGCAGCACCGCGCCGAACACCACCAGCGGCAGGGTGTGGTCCGCGCCGCCGGTGAACGGCAGGGTGCACATCGCCATGCCCGGCTCCATCTGGTGGTCGGCGAACGCCACCGTCATGTTCTGGCCGTCCGACACCACCAGGCGCATGCCGAGGACCTGGTTGAGCCTGGCCTTCACCGTGGTCGAGAAGGTCCCCGACGCCGAGGTGGTAAGCATCTGGGTGGCGAGGGTCTTGCCGTTGTCCTTGTCGACCAGCTTCAGGTTCAGCCGGGCGTTGGCCGGCAGGCCGGTGCCCATCGCGCCGATGCCGTTGCAGGTCATGTCGTGCAGGCCGATGTGCTCGCTGCCGGCGGCGTTCGCCGCCGTGGGCAGGAGCGCCGCGGCCACCACGCCCCCCGCCAGTAGGTACCTGAACCACCGCATCCGGATCACGAGTCCCTTTCTCTTGTGGTTAGCGGGTGGTGGTCGTCACCGACATGTACGACCCGCTCTTCTGCTGGATGGAGGCGTCGTCGACCAGCACCGGGGAGCCGACCGGCAGGCCCGGCGCCAGCACCTCGATGCCGAGCGTGTCGCCGGGGTGGTGGGCCAGGTGGACCACCTGGACCGGCTGCCACTGGGCGGAGTCGAGCTGCTCGCCGACGGTGTCGACCGCCAGGCGTTTGCCGTTCTGGTACTCGACCAGGCGCAGCTCGATCAGCGTCCCCGGCGCCGCCGGGTACACCCAGACGGTGCCGGAGTAGTTCTTCTTCGCCGCGGTCCTGGTCGCCGAGGGGAAGCTGATGCCAGGGTTGGAGGTCGCGCCGGTGGCGAAGCTGGCCGAGAATCCGCCCTCCTTGGCGGTCGCGGTGCGGCGCAGGGTCGCGCCGCCGATTGGCCGCCAGCCGTCCAGGCCCGTCTCGAAACCCGGGTTGGCGATCAGGTTCGGCCCGCCCATGGCCATCTGGGTCATGGCCCCCGACCCCACGCCGCCCTTGGCGGCGGGCATGGTGGTCGGCGCCGGCGAGGCCGCGGCGCCCTGGCTGGGCGCCGCGGCCGGGGCGGCGGCCGGGACGGGACTGGCTGCCGGGGAGATCGCCGCCGTGCCGGACCCCGAGTGCCGCGTGAGCGCCCCGACGATCAGCGCGACACTCAGCACCAGCGCGACGACGGCGAGGAACAGTTCCATCGCCACGTTCTCGTCCCGCGGCGGCCGGGGAACCAGATCGAACTCGTCCCGCCGGCCGAGCCGGAGGTGCTTGGGAGCAGTTGTCGTTTGCATGCCCGCACGGTCGCAGCCCCGCCTAACGGACCCC
>DASWDC010000237.1:0-5504 GCA_036395655.1 Actinomycetota bacterium
ACAAGAACAACACCGACGGCAAGGGCACCTCCTACGGCACCCACGAGAACTTCCTGGTCGACCGGACCACCCCCTTCACCCGGCTGGTCCGCGACCTGACCCCATTCCTGTGCAGCCGCCAGATCTTCGCCGGGGCCGGCAGCCTGGTGCGCGACCCCGCCGACAACTCCGTCGCCTACCAGATCGCCCAGCGCTCCCAGTTCTTCGAGGTCGAGGTCGGCCTGGAGACCACCCTCAAACGACCGATCATCAACACCCGCGACGAGCCGCACGCCGATCCCGAGCGCTACCGCCGCCTGCACGTGATCATCGGCGACGCCAACATGAACGAGGTCGCCACCTTCCTGAAGACCGGGTCGCTGGCGATCATCCTCAACCTGATCGAGGACGACGCCGTCCCCGGCGAGGAATGGCAGCTCGCCAACCCGGTCCAGGCGCTGCGCGCGATCGCCAAGGACCCGACCCTGCGGACCACCGTGGAGCGCAAGGACGGCCGCATGGTGACCGCCTGCGAGATCCAGTGGGCCTACCTGGACGCCGCCAAGAAGTACCTCAAGGACCGCGAGATCGCCCACTGGCAGGTCGAGGTCCTGGAACGCTGGGAAGCGGTCCTCACCCAGCTGGAGGAGGACCCCTTCACGGCCCACCGCACCGTCGACTGGGTCAGCAAGTACCAGCTGATGCGCCAGATCGCCGAGCGGGACGGCCTGGAGCTGACCGACCCGAAGCTCGCCCTGGTCGACCTGCAGTACCACGACGTGCGGCTGGACCGCGGCCTGTACTACCGCCTCGCCGCCGCCGGGCGGGTCGAGCGGCTGGTCGCCGAGCAGGAGATCGCCCGCGCGGTGTCCGAGCCGCCAACCGACACGCGCGCCTACTTCCGCGGCCGCTGCCTGGCCAGGTACGCCTCGCAGATCGCCGCGGCGGGCTGGGACGCGATCATCTTCGACACCGGCCGCGAGACCCTCCAGCGGGTCCCGATGCTGGAACCCACCAGGGGCACTGCCGTGCACACCGCCGCTATCCTCGAGGCCAGCCCGGCAGCCGAAGACCTGATCCGCAACTTGCAGGGATAGCCTGTACCCAAGTTCGCCAGTCCGGGTCGTCCGGACTCGGTGGCCCAACCGTGGCAGAATCGCCAGATCAGTACGTCAAGGAGGGACGCCATGGCCAGCGGCAGCGGCAGCGGCGGCGGCGCCGAGCAGAAGCGGCGCGCAACCGGCAAGCAGGACGCCGAGCAAGAAGACGTCCAGGCATCGGCCGACGTCACCGAGAAGGGGGAAGCCCTTAAGGACGAGCTGGACAGTCTTCTCGATGAGATCGATGACGTACTAGAGGAAAATGCAGAAGAATTTGTGAAACAGTACATCCAGAAGGGCGGGCAATAGCCGATCGACATCGGCGGCAAGCGGAACGAGAAGAAGAAGCGAATATGCCAAGCGGAATTTGACGTGAAGGGAGCGGTGTGAGCGACGCGGTCCGCGGGCTGGCGCGGTACAGCCCATCGTTTGTCGATGCGCTGCGGGAGCATGCGCCAGAGCTGCTGCAGCAGCCCGGCGTGACGCTGGGCGGGCAGCAGGTGCCCGAGGTGCCGCATGGGACCACGGTGGCGGCGATCTGTTACGCCGACGGGGTGGTCGTCGGCGGGGACCGGCGCTCGACCGAGGGGTACGCGATCGCGCAGCGGGACGTCGAGAAGGTCTTCCCGGCGGATGACTTCTCGGCGGTGGCGATCGCCGGGGCGGCCGGGCCGGCGATCGAGATGGTGCGGCTGTTCCAGACCGAGCTGGAGCACTACGAGAAGGTCGAGGGGTTGCCGCTGTCGCTGGAGGGCAAGGCCAACAAGCTCGGCCAGATGGTGCGCGGCAACCTCGGCATGGCCATGCAGGGCCTGGTGGTGGTGCCGTTGTTCTGCGGCTACGACCAGCGCCGCCTGACTGGCCGCATCTTCCGCTACGACGTCACCGGCGGCCGCTGGGAGGACGCCGACTACCACGCCAACGGCTCCGGCGGCAAAGACGCCCGCGCCACCATCAAGAAGCGCTACCGCCACGGCATGGACCGCGAGAGCGCCGCCGACATCCTGGTCGAGGGCCTCTACGACGCCGCCGAGGAGGACGCCGCCACCGGCGGGCCCGACCTGATCCGGGGGATCTTCCCGGTGGTGGCGACCGTGACCGCCGAGGGCTACCGGCGCCTGCCCGACGAGGACGTGCGCAAGGCGGCCGAGCGCGTGGTCGCCGCCCGCGCCCGAGGGGAGGGCTGAGCGGTGTCGATCGGCTTCGGCTATGTGCCCCCCGAGCAGATCATCAAGGACAAGGCCGACTACGCCCGCAAGGGCATCGCGCGCGGCCGGCCGATGGTGGTGCTCGAATACGACGGCGGCATCCTGTTCGTCACCGACAACCCCTCGACCCACCTCCACAAGGTCGCCGAGCTCTACGACCGGATCGCCTTCGCGGCGGTGGGACGCTTCTCGGAGTTCGAGAACCTGCGGGTCGCCGGGATCACCCTGGCCGACATCCGCGGCTACCAGTATGGCCGCGAGGACGTCACCTCCCGGTCGATCGCCAACGCCTACTCCCAGGAGCTGGGCCGCATCTTCATGGAGGGGCCCAAGCCCTACGAGGTCGAGCTGTGCGTCGCCGAGGTGGGCAGCGGCAGCACCCCCAACGCGCTGTACCACATCGGCTTCGAGGGCACCGTCACCGACCACAAGCGCCACCTCGCCATGGGCGGCCAGGCCGACGACCTCAACGCCGAGCTGCAGCGCAACTACACCGACGGCATCGGCCTTGACCAGGCCCTGCGACTGGCGGTCAGCGCGCTCTCCAAGGCGACCCAGAGCGGCGACGGCGGTCCGGCCGCCGGCCGGCTGGAGGTCGCCGTGCTGGAGCGTGACCGGCCCCGGCGCGCCTTCCGGCGCCTGACCAGCGACGACCTGAACGCCCGGCTCCGCTCAGACGACAGCGCGGGCGACTCACACGAAGCAGGCGAAGGCCCGGTATGACCGACTGGGGCGAGCCAGCCCCTCCGCCTGACCCGTCCGCTTCGCCAACGCCGCCCCAGCCCCAGCCCCAGCGCGGCCCGGTGGAGCCGCCGTCAGGCCACGGCAGGCGCCGGCTCGTCCTCGTCCTCGTCGCGGTGGCGCTGGTGGCCGCCTCCGGCGGCGGCGTGCTGATCGCCAAAACCAGCGGCCCCCATGGCCAGGGCCACGCCGCCGCGCCAGCCACCACGGCGCCCGCGACGACCGCCCCCGCCACGGCCTCAACCACGGCACCGCCGGCCACCGCGACCGTGTCGGGGGCGCTGGCCGCCCAGATCCACCAGGTGGAGGCGGCCGTGGAGCGGCTGCGCCAGCTCCGCTTTGTCCGCGGCGTGCCGGTGGTCGTCGAGTCGCCCCAGAAGATGGCGGCGCAGCTGCTCAAGGAGATCAACGCCGACACCAACGACGCCCGTCTCCAGGACCTCGACCGGGCCCTGGAGACGCTCGGGGAGCTGCCGCCCCACACCGACCTGCCGAAGCTGCTGCGCGCCGTCCAGACCGAGAGCGTGCTCGGCTTCTACGTCCCCGGCAAGGCGCCCGCCAAGGGCCGCCTCTACGTCCGCAGCACCAACGGCCTGGACCCCTACGCCCGCTTCGTGCTCTCCCACGAGCTGACCCACGCGGTCACCGACCAGCACTACGACCTGACCCGCGGCGACCGCCTCGACGCGCCCGGCAAGGACGACCAGTCGACCGCGTACACGGCGCTGCTGGAAGGCGACGCGACGGTGATGATGGGCCGGTATCACGACCAGGTGCTCACCCCCGCCGAGCAGGCCGACGCCGACCGGGTCGGCGCCGCGCAGACCACCCCGCGGCTGGACGCGGCCCCAGCGAGCCTGCGCGAGTCGCTGCTGTTCCCCTACGAGGCCGGGGTCGCGTTCGTGCGGGCCCTGTACGCGCGGGGCGGCTGGGCGGCGGTCGACCGCGCCTACCTCGACCCACCCACCTCCAGCGAGCAGATCCTCCACCCCGAGAAGTACTTCGGCACCCGTGACCAGCCAAAACCAGTCGTGGTGCCGGACCTTTCCGGGTCGCTTGGCAGCGGCTGGCGCAGCGCCACCGTGGCTGGCTGGGGCGAGTTCGACGTCCGCCTCATGCTGGAGGGCACCCTCGGGGTCGCCACCGCCGAGCGGGCCGCCGCCGGCTGGGGCGGCGGTGAGCTGCGCAGCTTCCAGGACGGCGCCAAGACCGCCGTGGCGCTGCGGACCGTCTGGGACTCATCCGCCGAGGCCAGCGAGTACTGCGGGCTGCTGGCCAACTGGGCGACCAGCCACTTCGGCGCCCCGACCGCCGCCAGCGGGCGCCGCTGGGCCGGGTCCGGCCAGCAGACCACCCTCATGTGCCGAGGCACCGCCGCCACCTGGCTCTCCGCCCCGGACGGGCCCAGCCTCGACCGGCTCACCGCGGGCATCGGGACGACTTGAACCGGGCGGCCCGGCGGCTGGTCGCCTTCGCGGTGCCGGTGGCAGTCGTGGCGGCGCTGCTCGGGTCGACCCGGGCGAGCGCGCCGCCGCCGCTGTTCAGCAGCGGGCTGCTCGGCAACGCCACCGCGCTGGCGGCGATCCCGCCGGAGGCGGGGGAGGCCCAGGGCGCGGCCTACGCGCCGGGCAGCACCGTGCTGCGGCTCGCCGACGGGCGGCTGCGCTACCTGCCAGCCGGGGCCAGCGACCCGGTGACCGTCCCCGCCGGCGACCCGGGCGCCAACGCGCGGATCGCCGCTGACCGCGCCTGGCTCGCGCTCGGGACGGTGCCCGGCGCCAACGCCGCCGAGCGGGACGCCGCCAGCCGCTCGCTGCTGTTCCTGCGGCTGCTGCAGCGCCCCGGCGGGGGGGTGATCGCCGCGGCCACGCCCTACTGGGCCGACGTCTGGCCGCGCGACGCGAGCTTCGCGGCCGCTGCCTTCAGCGTCACCGGCCACCGGACGGAGGCTGCCGCGATCCTCGCCTTCCTGGCCCGCACCCAGCGGCCCGACGGGACCTGGCCGGCGCGCTCCCACCCGGACGGCACCCCGGTGGACGACGGCCGGGCGCCGGAGCTGGACGCCGACGGGTGGGTGCCCTGGGCCGCCTGGCTGGCCAGCGGGCAGGGCCACGACCACGTCCTGGCGGCGTGGTCGTGGCCGATGGTCCGCGCCGCCGCCGAGGCGGCTGCCAGCGCGCTGCGCGCCGGCGGCCTCCCGGCTGCCAGCCCGGACTACTGGGAGCGCAACGAGCGCCAGCCGACCCTCGGCACCGCCGCGGCGCTGCTCACCGGGCTCCGCGCCGCCGCCGACCTGGCCGCCGCGCTCGGCCACGGCCAGGAGGGGGCCCGCTGGGCGGCGGCGGCGGTGCGGCTCGCCGCCGCGACCCGGCGGTCGTTCGCCGGCCCCGCCGGCTACCACCGCTACCCGGCACCGTCCTCGGCCTCCAGCCGCGCCTTCGGCGACGCCGCAGGCGACGCCGCAGGCGACGCGGGC
>DASWDC010000238.1:0-12159 GCA_036395655.1 Actinomycetota bacterium
CTTCGGCCGCGAGCCCAACTTGCCGCTGCTCCGCGACGAGCTGCGCCGCGCCCTCGCCGGCCAACTCCCCCTGGAACAGCGCCTCGCCGAACGCGAGGCCGCCTACCGCACCCCCACCCCACCCCTACCACGCCCCAGCGCCGAGGCCGAGGTCCGCTTCCCCGACCGCGCCTCCGACCGCGCCACCGTCATCGAGGTCCGCTGCCCCGACGGGCCCGCCGTCCTCTACCGCATCACCACCGCCCTGGCCACCTGCGGTGTCACCATCACCCTCGCCAAAATCGCCACCTACGGCGCCGAGGTGGTCGACACCTTCTACCTCCACGACCCCTCGGGCCGCCCGACCCTCAATCCCGAGACGCGCACCGCGATCGTGGCCGCCGTGCTCGGCGCGCTCGCCCCGGTCACTTCTCGCGGCGTTCTCTGACGATTGATTTGGCGCCGCAGTGGTGGCAGACCATGGTGATGGCGACGGTCTCGCGGATGCCCCGGGTGGTGGTCTGGGAGCGGCTGTAGCCGGTGCGCTGGCCGTAGGTGTTGAACTGCTCCAGGCGGCCGTGGTTGCGGCGGGTGATCGGGCGGCTGCGGACGACGCGCTCGCCGTCCGGCTGGACCGCGAGCCAGCGGCAGCATGAGCGGCACCAGCGGAGCTTGTCGCGGGCCACCGCCCTGCCGGTGAAGAACAGCGCCCCGGCGGCGGCGTAGGGCAGCAGCAGGTGGCTGGCGAGCTGGTTGGAAAGGACCCTGGACATCGGGTGGAGCGCGAGGGTCACCAGCCCCAGGATGACGCCCGCGATCAGGTAGGCGGCGAGCAGCGGCACCTGGCGGATGCCCCCCGCGTTGGCGCTCTGGCTCTCCCGGCCGACTTCCCGTGCGGCATCTCTGCTGTCGATCATCTGCAGCGGCCCCCCGCGGCGATCCCGTGATTGCTGTGACGCATCGCTACCAGGTCAATCAGCCTGGTCGACGGTGATAACCATCCTCAAATCCCGCGCGAAGTCCAGGCGATCTTCGTAGGGAACCTCATCAGACCGCTGGCAGCAAATTGGCAGCTCCACACTTAGACGTTGAACAACCCATTGCCTCGTAAAGATGGAGATGCCGTCCAGATCGAATGAAAAGCCTGAGCATGGCGAACCGGAGTAACAAGCATGTTATACTTCAGCCTGGAGGCATCCGGGCGAACCCGTCCAGCCAGCGCAGACCGGCGACGGGAATCGCGCGGATGACTCTTTCATTGACTAGGTCCCCCTTTACACTTAGACTCAATGGCGTGGTTTCGACTTTTCGCCCGAAAGATCTCGCAGTCATGCCGCCATTTGACGGGATCGGCGTCACCCCGGTTCATGAAAGGACGATGCGCCGATGAGAGTCGCCTTCTCGTTCCTCTTCCTGCTCACCATCATCATCGTGGTGATGCTCCGCTTCCGGCACAAAGGTGACGGGCTCACCGTGTTCGAGTTCCTGCTCTGCGGCGCGTGGGGTTTCCTGCTTGCCTCGTCGTCGTTCGCACCGACGATCCGCAACGTCCTCAACGACCTGGTGCGAGCGATCAGCCGATAGCGGGGCCACGACTCCCAGCAGCACCCACCCGGTCCGGGAACCACGGCAGCAAGCGAGGCAGATCATGCGCCCAACCCGGCCCGACGATCAGCGCCAGCCCCAGTACCATCAGCTCACTCCGGAGGCGAAGAGCCGCCTGGGTCGGGCGGCGGCCAAGAACCAGCCCCGGCGCAGGCGGCGCTTCCGCCCGCTGCACACGCTGCTGATCGCACCGCTGCAACGCCTGTTCGTGCTCACCGTGCGCACCATGTGGCAGGTGGCGCGTCCCTGGCTGGTGCCGCTGCTGCTGCTGGCCGGCGGCGCGAGGCTGCTCCTCTGGTACGTGCAACACCACCACTGAGACCGTGCGCGTGGCGGCCGCTACGACTTCGGCTGGGACGCCTCCAGCACGCGGCGGGCGATCTCGGCCAGCGGCAGCTGCCGGTCCATGGCCGCGCGGCGCATGCGGGTGTAGGCCTGGTCCTCGGTGAGGTCGAACTGCTCCATGAGGCGGCCCTTGGCCCGCTCGATCACCTTGCGAGCCTCCAGCTTGGCCTCCAGCTCCTCGACGGTCTGCTGCAGGTCGCGCGTCTCGGCGACGCGGGCGAGGGCGACGCTGACGGCGGCGACCAGCTGTGCCGGCTGGAACGGCTTCACCAGGTAGCCGATGGTGCCGGCGTCGGCGGCCTCGTCGACCAGCTCCTTGTCCGAGAAGGCGGTCAACACCAGCACCGCGCCGCCCGCGGCGGTGATCTGGCGGGCCGCTTCCAGCCCGTCCATCTTCGGCATCTTCACGTCCATGACCACCAGGTCGGGAGCCAGCTCGCGGGCGAGCTTGACCGCCTGCTCGCCGTCGCCGGCCTCCCCCACGA
The DNA here is from genome assembly GCA_036395655.1 of Actinomycetota bacterium. Classification (GTDB taxonomy): domain Bacteria; phylum Actinomycetota; class CALGFH01; order CALGFH01; family CALGFH01; genus DASWDC01. The sequence continues at coordinate 2,415 of DASWDC010000238.1, forward strand.
CGGTGTGGCTGGCCTCCTCCAAGGTCTCGACGACGTCCACTCGGATCAGGACCTCGTCTTCAGCCACGAGCACCCGCGCCATCCCGCTCCTCTCCAAACACTGACCTATCCGGTGCCCTCGTGGGCCCGTTCGATGACGGCGACCTCTGCCCTCGGGGCGACCCGCCAGAACAAGCCTACCGCCTGGTCCCAGCGGTCGAGGATGCGGCTGGCCACCGCGGATCCGGTCAGTTCGGCATGGGCGACGACCAGCTCCCGCAGGAAGACCAGCTGGACGTCATCTGGCCGCCGGGCCAGCACCAGCTCGTCATTCAGGTGCTCAAGGGCCTCGTCGCCGCCTCCATCGTAGAGGAACAGCTCCCCGCCGGTCATGCCGGCGCCGACATTGCGCCCAACGGGGCCCAAAACCACCACGGTCCCGCCGGTCATGTACTCACCGCAGTGGTCGCCGGTCCCCTCGACCACGGCGGTGGCGCCCGAATTGCGCACCGCGAACCGCTCCCCGGCCCGCCCGGCGCAGAACAGCTCCCCCCGGGTGGCGCCGTACAGGACGGTGTTGCCGACCAGCACCGCGTCGCCACGGTCGCCCGCCGGGCCATGCACCACGATCCGGCCGCCGCCCATGCCCTTGCCGACGTAGTCGTTGGCGGCGCCGGTGAGCCGGAAGTCGATCCCGGGGGCCAGGAAGGCGCCGAAGCTCTGCCCGGCGACACCGTCGAACTCGACCCGGGCGCGGCCGTGCGGCGGGCTCGACCCGAACGCGGCGCCGACCGCCACGCCGAGGCGGGCGCCGACCGAGCGGTCGGTGTTGCCGATCTGGTAGCGCAGGTTGACCAGGTCCCCGGCGAGCAGGCCGGGCATGGCGTCCTCAGCGAGGCGGTCGCCAAGCGCCGACCGGGCCCGCTGGGTCGGGTCGGGCGCCTCGAAGCGCCGCGCGGCCCCCCGGGCCTCGGGCGCCCGCTGGAGGAGTGGGCGCAGGTCGAGCGCGTCCGCCCGCGCGTGCCCGGTGGTCCGCTGCGCCAGCAGGTCCACCCGGCCGACCGCCTCGTCCAGGCTCCGCAGGCCGAGCCAGGCAAGGAGCTCCCGCAGCTCCTCGGCGACGTATTCCAGGTAGTGGACCACCATGTCGGGGGTGCCGGCGAACTTGGCGCGCAGGTCCGGCCGCTGGGTGGCGATCCCGACCGGGCAGTTGTCCTGGTGGCAGGTCCGCACCATCAGGCAGCCCTCGGCCAGCAGCGCCGCCGTGCCGAAGCCGTATTCGTCGGCGCCGAGCAGCGCGGCCAGCAGCACGTCCCGGCCGCTTTTCAGGCCGCCGTCGATCCGCAGCCGCACCCGCGAGCGCAGCCCGTTGGCCTGGAGGGCCTGCTGCGTCTCGGCCAGGCCCAGCTCCCAGGGCCCGCCGGCGTGCTTGATCGACGACAGCGGGCTGGCGCCGGTGCCGCCGTCGGCGCCGGAGACCGTCACCACGTCGGCCAGGGATTTCACCACCCCGGCGGCGACCGTGCCGACGCCGGCCTCGGCGACCAGCTTGACGGTCACGTCGGCCTCCGGGTTGGCCTGCTTCAGGTCGAAGACCAGCTGGGCGAGGTCCTCGATCGAGTAGATGTCGTGGTGCGGCGGCGGCGAGATCAGCGCCACGCCCGGCTGGGTGTGGCGCAGGCGGGCGATCTCGGCGCTGACCTTGTGGCCGGGGAGCTGGCCGCCCTCGCCGGGCTTGGAGCCCTGGGCGATCTTGATCTGCAGCTCGGCGGCGTTGGCGAGGTACTCGGGGGTGACCCCGAAGCGGCCGGAGGCGACCTGCTTGATGGCGGAGCTGCGCTCGGTGCCGAAGCGGGCCGGGTCCTCGCCGCCCTCGCCGGAGTTGCTGCGGCCGCCGACGCGGTTGAGGGCGATCGCCAGGGTCTCGTGCGCCTCCGGCGACAGCGACCCCAGGCTCATCGCGGCGGTCGAGAAGCGCCGCAGGATGACGGCGGCGGGCTCGACCTCGTCCAGCGGCACCGCCGGGCCGGCCGGGCGGGCCTCCAGCAGGTCGCGCAGCGCGGCGGGCGGCCGCTCGTTGACCAGCTTGGCGAAGTGGCGGTAGCGCTCGTAGCCGCCCCCCTTGACGGCCTGCTGCAGCAGGTGCGCCCCGCGCTTGGAGCCGCGCAGGCTGCCCTCCTCGTTGAGAGTGTGGTGCAGCGCCTGCATCACCGGCGGGTTGGTCTGGTGGTACTCGCCCTTGGGCCTGTGCTTGAACCAGCCGGGGTTGCCGAGCCGGGCGCCCGCCTCCTGGGCGAGGCTGACGCGGGCGAGCACGTCGTCGGCCAGCTCGGCGAAGCCGATGCCGCCCAGCGGCGAGGCGGTCCCGGTGAAGCAGGTGGCGATCACGTCGCTGTCGAGGCCGAGCGCCTCGAAGATCTGGGCGCCCCGGTAGGAGTCCAGGGTGGAGATGCCCATCTTCGAGAGGACTTTGAAGACGGCCTCCTCCAGCGCCGCGACGTAGCGGCGCTGGGCCCGCGCCGCGGCCGGTTGTCCCGTGGCCGGGTCGCCGTCGTTGGCGAGCCCGGCCACGGTGACCAAGGTGACCCGGGGGCAGATCGCCTCAGCGCCGTAGCCGAGGAGGGCTGCCGCCTGGTGCGACTCGACCGGCTCACCGCTGTCCACCACCACGCTGGCGCGGGTGGCGAGCCCCGCCCACACCAGCCGCTGCTGCGTCGCCCCGACCGCCAGCAGCGACGGGACCGGGGCGCGCTCGCCCCCCACCTCCGCCTCCCGGTCGGAGATGACCAGCAGGCCGGCGCCGCCGCGCACGGCCGCCTCGGCCCGGTCGGCGAGGCGCAGGCAGGCGGCCCGCAGGCCGTCGCGCCCTTCGGCGACGGGCCAGGTGGCGTCCAGCGTCACCGGGTTGAGGTCGTGCTCGGGGTCCTGGAGGCGCTCCAGGCCCTCCGGGGTGAGCAGGAAGCCTGGCAGCTCGATCAGCTTCGCCGCTTCGGGCGCCTCGCTGAGCAGTGGCTGGCGCGGGCCGAGGAGGGTCCGCTTCGAGAGCACGTGGCGTTCGCGCAGGTGGTCGATGGGCGGGTTGGTGACCTGCGCGAACCGCTGGCGCAGGAAGTGGCTGACCGGCCGGAGGGTGTGGCCGAACGGGGCCAGGGCGGTGTCGTCACCCATCGAGGCGGTCGGCTCCTTGCCGCCGGTGGCCATCGGCCGCAGCACCGCCGAGACCAGCTCGCTGGTGAACCCGAAGGCGACCTGCGCGGGCACCAGCGCCGCCGCGGCCTCGGAGCCGGGCGCCGGGATCGTCACCGGGTTGCCCTGGTCCAGCTCCCGGAGGTGCTCGGCGACCCAGACGCTCCAGGGCCGCCGGCCGGCGAGGGCCGCCTTGATCGCGGCGTCCTCCAGCAGGCCGGCCTCGGGGTCGACGCAGAGCATCTGGCCCGGTCCGAGGCGGCCCCGGCGCACCCCGCCGTGCCCGGCGAGGTCGACGGCGCCGACCTCGGAGGCGCACACCACCAGGCCGTCGTCGCAGGCCTCGAAGCGCAGCGGGCGCAGGCCGTTGCGGTCCAGCGCCGCGCCGACCAGGCGGCCGTCGGTGAACACCAGCCCGGCGGGGCCGTCCCACGGCTCGGTCAGGCAGGCGTGGAAGCGGTAGAAGTCCCGCAGGGCACGGCTGGCGCGCGGGTCGTGCTCGACGGCGGCCGGGACCAGCATCGCGAGGGCGTGGCGGATGTCGCGCCCGCCGCGCACCAGCAGCTCCACGGCGTTGTCGAGCATCGCCGAGTCCGACCCGTCCGGGTCGAGCACTGGCCGCAGCAGCTCCTCGGGGGCCAGGTCGCCGCTGCCGAGGCTGCCCTCGCGGGCGCGCATCCAGGCGACGTTGCCGTCGAGGGTGTTGATCTCGCCGTTGTGGCATAGGAAGCGGAACGGCTGCGCCCGCTCCCACGACGGCAGGGTGTTGGTCGAGTAGCGCTGGTGGAACACCACGAACGGCGCCACCATCCGCGCGTCGGCCAGGTCGGTGTAGAACGCGGCGAGCTGGTCGGCGGCGCACAGCGCCTTGTAGGTCACCGTCCGGGTCGAACACGACGCCAGGTAGAGGGGCACCCCGGCGGCCTTGGCCTGGAGGGCGGCCCGCCGGCCCGCGCGGAAACATCGCCGCTCCGCCTCCTCCCCATCGTGGCCGGGGGGTTCGGGGGGCACGGTCCCGCGGCCGGAACCACCACGAGCCCTTCCCATGGCGGCCGCGGGGCCCCCCGATGGGTCGGACGCGATGAAGACGGCCTGCTCGATGCGTGGCTGGCTGGCCCTGGCGGCGTCGCCGAGCGCGGACGGGTCCACCGGTACCGCGCGCCATCGCACCAGCTTCAGCTGCTCGGCGGCCAGGGCCTGCTCGACGGCGGCGCGGGCGTGCGCCGCCGCCGCGCCGTCACGCGGCAGGAACGCCATGGCGACGCCGACGAGGGCCTGGTCGCCGCTGTCGCTCCGGTCGCTGTCGCTCCGGTCGCCGTCCTCGCCACAGCCTCCAGCGAAGAACTGCCGGGGCAGCGGCAGCAGCAGCCCGGCGCCGTCGCCGGTGCGGGCGTCCGCGGCGACCGCGCCGCGGTGGCGCAGGCGCTCAAGGCCGCCGAGCGCGTATTCGACGATTACCCTGCTGGCCCGCCCTTCGGCGTCGGCCACGAACCCAATTCCGCAGGCGTCGCGCTCGTCGCGACGCGCGTCATAGAGCCGCCCAGGGGACTCTTGGGGGACGCCACCAGCCACCGTCTCTCGCCTCCGATCGCGGTCCTGCCGGGGCGGACGCCGGAGGTGCCGCTCGGCCGTGTCGCTGGACCGAACTGGAGAGACAGCGGTGTCTCGGGCATGAAAACGGCGCCCGCCGGGGCGAGCGCCATTGCCCTTCACGTCTTCTCAGCGAAGGTTACGGGCGTGTGACGAACTCGTCAACACAAGCGCACCTGTCGCGGAGGGATACCCTGGGTGGCGTGCAAAAGGAGATACCCCGGCCAGCGCGGAAGCGGCTCGACAGCAAGGCGACCGAGCACCTGCACCGCCTCATGGCGGCTTGGCAGCTGATCGCCGACCTCGCCTTCGCCGACCTGCTCCTGTTCACAGCGGTCGAAGGAACCGAGAATTTCCGGATTGTCGGACAACTCCGCCCCTATACCGCCCGCACCCTGTACCCATCGGATCTGGTCGGGGAAGAGGTCGAACCCGGCTGGCACCCGTTCGTGGAGCGGGCGTGGCTGGAGCAGCGGCGCCTGCGGTCGCCACAGCCGATCTTCATCGACGCCGAGCCGGTCCGGGTCGAGGCCGTGCCCGTGCGCCACAAGGGCACCGTGATCGCGGCGCTCAGCGTCGAGGCCGCCGAGGCCCCCGTGCGGCCGACCGGCCGGCTGGAGGCCGCCTACCTGCGCGCCGCCGACGCGCTGCTGGAGATGGTCGCGGGCGGGACCTTCCCGTTCAAGGAGGCCCACGACCTGATCGCCTCCCCCCGGGTGGGCGACGGGCTGGTGGTGCTGGATTCCAGTGGCCGGGTCGAGTTCGCCAGCCCCAACGCCACCTCGGCGTTCCGGCGGATGGGGACGAACTCGCTGCCGCTCGGGCAGCCGCTGCCGTCGCCGGCCGGGATCATGGTCGCCGAGGCGATGGCGGGCCGCCGCCCGATCGAGTCTGACGTGGACATGGACGGCGCGGTCACCGACCTCCGGGTGGTGCCGCTGCTGCGCGCCCACCAGCGCCGCGGCGCGCTGGTGCTGTGCCGCGAGGTGACCGAGCTGCGCCGCCGCGACCGGGTCATCTCCCGCCGCGAGGCGACCATCCGCGAGGTCCACCACCGGGTCAAGAACAACCTCCAGACGGTCGCAAGCCTGTTGCGCCTGCAGGCGCGCCGCCTCGACGACCACCCGATGGCCGTCGCCGCCCTGGAGGAATCGGTCCGCCGAATCGCCGCGATTGCCCTGGTCCACGAGACCCTCACCGAGGAGCTGGAGGGCGCCGTCGACATGGCCGAGGTCGCCCGCCGGGTCGTCCGCATGCTGGAGGGCTCCCTCGGCCGCGAGGACGTCCGCATCGTGGTGGACGCCCAGTCGGTCCGCGTCAACGCCCACGTCGCCACCCCCCTTTCGGTGGTCCTCAACGAGCTGATCCAGAACGCCGTCGAGCACGGCCTCGGCAACGGCCCGGGGACCATCACCGTCCACCTCCACGCCACCCCCACCGACCACCTCGAACTCGAGGTGGTCGACGAGGCCGCCACCCGCCCGGGCCCGCCGCCCAGAGCCGGCGGGGCGCCCGAGGTCCCGCAGCCCGCCGCGCCTGGCGGGCTCCTCACCAGCGACCCCGACGGCACCACCGGCGGCCTCGGCCTCCGCCTGGTCCGCGGCCTGGTCGAGGAGGAGCTCGGAGGCCGCTTCTCCCTGATCCACCGCATCCCCCCGGCGCACGGCAGCATCGCCCGCGCGACCATCCCGCCGCAGGAAACTCCCGCCTGATCCGGCCGCCGCGTCGCGTTCTGCCAACCGGGTGCGCGTAGCTGTGCCGCGTAGCTGTGCCGCGTAGCTGTGCCACGTAGCTGTGCCGCGTAGCTGTGCGGAGAAATCACCATCGCGCGCGCTTGCGGGCTTCCACTACCATGGCAAGCCCCCAGCGCAGAGGAGTAGAACGGCGACTTTATGGCGTATGTAAAGAATTCGATGACGGCACTCCGGTCGGCGGTGGTGGTGGGCGCCCTGCTGCTCGCGGCGGCCGGATGCGGCGGCTCCGGGAAGAAGCCGGCGGCCTCCCCGACCAGTCAGGCGCCCACGCAGAGCACGGCGGCGTCGGGAGCGCCGGGAGCGAGCGCCATCGCCTCGCAGCCGATGGCGCTCCCCAAGGGGACCGCACGCGTGGACCTGCTCGCGGTGGACCGCAGCGCGGCCAACACGGTGACCATCCGCTGGCGGGTCACCAACATCAGCTCCCAGCAGGTGAACCTGGAGGGGGCGATGGAGCGGGAGAGCGCGAAATTCGAGCCCAACCGGCCCGCGGACGGCGTCAGCCTGGTGGACGCGACCGGGAACAAGCGCTACTTCCCCCTGTACAGCACCGCCGGACAGTGCCTGTGCCCGGCCCACGACGCCACCAAGGTGGACCTGGAGCCGGGCAAGTCGGCGGAGTTCTCCGCGGTCATGCCCGCCCCCCGGCGTCGCTGCAGCAGGTCGCCGTCATGATCCCGCTGACGCCGCTGTTCCAGGCGGTTCCGATCGGTTCGAGCCCCCGGCCGTTCAGCGGCACGGAGATCGACCCGGCGAAGACCTCACTCAAGGTGCCGGAGATCGTCCCGCTGATCAGCACCGCGGAAGGCACTGTCGAGTCGACCGACGCCACCGGCGCGGACCGGAGCGTCAGGCTCTCCGCCGACGTCCTGTTCGCGATCAACAAGTCGAACCTGACGCCGGCCGCGCAGAGCGTCCTGAAGCAGGTCGCCCAGCAGGTCGACGCCTCCAGCGGCACAACGGTGCGGGTCGACGGCTACACCGACAACAGCGGCAACGACGCCATCAACAACCCCCTGTCGGTCGCCCGGGCGCAGGCGGTCGAGACGCAGCTCAAAGCCCTGGTCAGCCGGCAGGGCGTCAGCTTCCAGGCCGCCGGCCACGGCTCCGCCGACCCGGTCGCCGACAACGGCAGCGAGGAGGGGCGCCGCAAGAACCGCCGGGTCACCGTGACGTTCGCCCGCCCAGCCCCCCAGACCTCGTCAGGATCCGGGTCCGCCGCTCCGGCTCCGGCCGCTCCAGCACCGGCGTGGACCGGCGGCAAGCTGCCGGTGGTCGCGACCGCGGCGTCCGTGGGGGACAACGTGAAGAGCGTGAAGCTGGAGATCAACAGCGTGCACCGCGACGCGGCCGGCCTCACCACCATGACCTGGACCCTGACCAACACCGGCACCGCCAAGTTCGGCGTCGGGTTCACCTTCGTGGACCGAGGCCAGGAGTTCAACTACGACGGCCTGAACGTCCCCGGCGCCAGGCTGGTCGATCAGGCCGGCAAGCTGACCTACAACCCCCTCCGCGACGAGGGGAAGGAGTGCGTCTGCACGAACCTCAACAAGGGCAAGGGCGACCTCGACCCGGGGGAGAGCGTGACCTACTTCGACAGCTACGAACTCCCGCCCGGAGTCGCCAGCGTCGACATCACCTTCCCCTTCTTCGCACCGGCCCAGCACGTCCAGGTGCAATAGGGCACTTCACCCGAGGAGCACAGCGGTGGTCAAGGACGGAGCCAGCAGCGAGGCAAAACCATCGTCCCAAAAGGAAATTCGAGCTGGTCGACCGGATACCAGGACAGAGGGAAGCGAAACCTTCGAAGCCCGAATTCTGGCCCTCCAGAAGCAGGGAAAGACCTATGAGGAGGCGCTTCAAAGCCTCGAGGACGGCGAGTGACCCACCCCGCTCAGCGCACCACCAGGACCGGGCGGCGCTCGCGACGCACCAGCCGGGTCGCGGTCGAGCCGCCGAGGAGGATGCGCAGCAGGCCGGAACCGCTGCTGCCGACCACGATCAGGTCGGCGTCGACGGCCGCGGCGAGCTGGTCGATGCGGTGGACCGGGTCGCCGTTCTCGACGCGGAAGCGCCAGCGGATGCCCAGCGGGTCGAGGGTCTCGGTGACCCGGATGCCGACCTCGTACTCCAGGTCCTCGCGCCACTGCTCGATCATCCCGCACGAGGCGGGGGTGAGGCCGCCAAAGACCGGCGCCTCGGGCCGCACGTGAAGGACGGTGAGCTGGGCCCCGGCGCCGCTGGCGATCTGGCCGGCCAGGGCGACCGCGTGCAGGCTCGCCTGCGAGCCGTCGGCCGCCACCACCACGTTGCGGAGCGACCCGCCGACCCGTTGCGACCAGGCCCGAGGATCCCCACTTGGAACAGGTCTCGGCGGCGGCTCCACGGCCATCGCCCCCGCCCCCTTTTCCCCTTCGTCGTTGAAGTTGAAGCTGCGGAAGCCTTACCACAATGGTCCTACCCACTGACGAACGGCGCAAGCATGACTGCCGATCCAGCAGAGGATCATGGCTCCCGGAAGGTCGTCAACCGGAACACCAACACCCGATGAAGTTCCTCGATCGCCTGGTAGGCGAGATAGTAGAGCCCGCCACCAGCGGTCTCTACCTCGAAGGTATACCAGCCGTCCTCGTAGGAGATCGGGAAGCGTCCGCTCTCGTTGGTGGGGTCTTCCCGAAGCACCGGATAGACAACTCGGCCGAGCGCATCAAGGAACTTAGCGGATGCTTGCTTGTACTGGTCGAGTGTGTCTGGAGTCTCGAAAATGTGATAGTCGGCCACTACTCGATGCCGCGCTCCCGAAGCACCGTGGCAAGGCCGTTCTCGACGAGCCCGAGCGACTCGGGTGACTCCCCACGCAGCAGCGCCGTACGCAACCGCCGTGCCAGCGGGTCCAGCTCAGCGAGTTGCTGTGAGATGACCTTCCTGACGTGCTCATGGTCCACGGGCGGATCACCTGATTCGTCAGGCAAAGCAGGACAACTCATGATGGTCCCCCCTCACGACCGCGGACATACTGTCGGTTCGGCTGATGGTACCCGATCACATGGACATCTGTCCCAAGACGGGCCTCTCAGTGTTCTGGAGGCTCGACGCCGGGGACGTGGCGGGCGGCGAACTCGAGGATGACCTCGGTCTGGCGGATGCGTTCGTCGGTGACCAGGGCGCCGTGGCCGGCGTCGAAGCGGTCGAGCTCGAAGGGCTTGCGGAGGGAGCGGAGCGCGTCGGCGTAG
>DASWDC010000239.1:0-4936 GCA_036395655.1 Actinomycetota bacterium
CGGCCAGCGCCTCCAGGGTCCGGTCGAGCTGCGACTGGACCACCTGGCCCATCTGCAGCAGCTTCGCTTCCAGGCCGTCGAGGCGTTGCTCGAAGGTGGTGCGCACGTCGTCTCCTGCCTGTTCCATCGGGGGGCCCCGCGGCTACTGGAGCACAGGCTCGCGGTGCTTCCGGCCGCGGGACCATGCCCCCCGAACCCCCCGGGGGTTCGCTGTCCTGTTACCTGGACCAATGGTACGCCGTGGCTGTCGAACTCCCTGAGGGTGACAAGGTGGCCGGAGGGCGAACGGGAGGTGAACCTTGCGCGCAAGCCGCGCGAGGCGAGCCCGGCACCTTGCCGGCCTGGACGAAGCTGTGGAAGCGTACACAGGGGGCTGCCGCGCAGGATGGGGTCGCTGAGGCAGTCCGCGTCGAACGGGGTGGTCCGTGCCGAAAGTCTTGGTGGTTGACGACGAGGAATCGCTGCTCGACGCGATCCGCTACGCGCTGTCGCGCGAGGGCATGGAGGTCGTGACCGCCCGCGACGGCGCCGAGGCGATCAGCGACTTCGAGGCGGAACGCCCGGATCTGGTGGTCCTCGACCTGATGCTCCCGACCCAGAGCGGCTGGGACGTCTGCCGCCGCATCCGCGCCTCCAGCGCCGTCCCGATCCTGATGCTGACCGCCCGCGACGCCGAGGTCGACCGCGTGGTCGGCCTGGAGATGGGCGCCGACGACTACGTCACCAAGCCCTTCTCCCTGCGCGAGCTGGTCGCCCGGGTCCGCGCCCTCCTGCGCCGCGCCGGGCCCTACCAGGGCGGCCCCGCCCAGAGCAGCCCCGGGACCGTCCTGGAGGTCGGCGGCATCCGCCTCGACCAGGAACGTCACGAGGTCTCGGTCCGCGGCGAGCCGGTCAGCCTCCCGCTCAAGGAATTCGAGCTGCTCGAGATCCTGATGGAGAACCGCAACCGGGTCCTCACCCGCCAGATGCTGATCGACCGCGTCTGGGGCTTCGACTACGTGGGCGACACCAAGACCCTCGACGTCCACGTCAAGCGCCTCCGCGCCCGCCTCGAAGAGGACCGCCACGAACCCAAGCTGATCGTCACCGTCCGCGGCGTGGGCTACCGCTTCGACGGCTGACCCTGACGGGTCCCGGGTTCACCACGCGAGCTGCCCTCCTTCGGGCTGGGGCTTGTGCCTTCTCAACTTCTACTGTTTTACTATGATCATAGTAGAACAGTAGAGGTCGGGAAGGAGCCTGCCACCGATGTATGAATTCCGCCTGGACGGCCGCTCGGGCGTGCCGCCGTACCTGCAGCTCGTGCAGCAGGTGAAGCAGGCCCTGCTGCTCGGCTACCTGCAGCCCGGGGACCAGCTCCCCACCGTCAAGGACGTTGCCGCGGGCCTGGCGATCAACCCCAACACGGTGGTCAAGGCCTACCGGCAGCTTGAGCACGACGGCCTGGTGGTGCCCCGACCTGGGCAGGGGACCTTCATCGCCCGCACGCTCGACGCTGTCGAGCCGGGCGCCTACGGAGCGCTGCGCCGCTCGCTGGAGCGCTGGCTGCGCAGCGCCTACGACGCCGGGCTCGACGAGGAGGCGGTCAACGCCCTTTTTTCCACCGCCCACCACGAGTTGCGCGCTGAGGGGGTGGCATAGCCGTGGAAGCCACCTTCGCGCTCGAGACCGAGCGGCTCGGCAAGCGCTACGGCCGGCCGTGGGCGCTCCGTGCCTGCACCTTCGCCACGCCGGAGGGCAGGGTCATCGCCCTCGTCGGGCCCAACGGCGCCGGCAAGACCACCCTGCTCCAGCTCGTCGCCGGGCTGTTGGCGCCGACCGAGGGGACCGTCCGGGTGTTCGGCGAGGCGGCCCGCGCCAACACCCCGGCCGCGCTCGCCCGGGTCGGGTTCGTCGCCCAGGACCACCCCCTCTACAAGGGCTTCACCGTCGCCGATCTGCTCACCATGGGCCGCCGGCTGAACCTGCCGGGGCGCTTCGACCAGGCGCTGGCCGAGCGGCGCCTGGCCGACCTCGGCATCCCCCGCGAGCAGCGCGCCGGCAAGCTCTCCGGCGGCCAGCAGGCCCAGGTCGCGCTCGCGCTTGCGCTGGCCAAGCGGCCACGGCTGTTGCTGCTCGACGAGCCGCTGGCCAGCCTCGACCCGCTCGCCCGCCGCGAGTTCATGCAGGCGCTGATGGGCGCCGCGGCCGAGGACGGCCTCACCGTGGTGCTCTCCTCCCACGTCGTCGCCGAGCTGGAGCGGGTCTGCGACCACCTGGTCCTGCTCACCTCCGGCCGGGTCCGGCTCGCCGGCGAGGTCGACGAGCTGATCGCCAGCCACCGCCTCCTGACCGGCCCGCGCAGCGATCCGGCGGCCGCCGGCCAGATCCCCGGCGTGCTGCGAGCCAGCCACGGCGACCGCCAGACGACCCTGCTGGTCCGCGGCGATGCTGGGCCGGAGCGCCCCGCCGTCCACCCCAACTGGCAGTCCCACCCCGTCACCTTGGAGGACCTCGTGCTCGCCTACCTCCAGCTCCGGAGCGAGGCCGCCGCCGCGCCGAACCCACCAGCCGAACCTGTGGAGGTGGTGCGCTGATGGTCTGGCTCACCTGGCGCCAGCACCGCGCTGAGGCCCTCGGTGGCCTCCTCGCGCTCGCGGCAGTCGCCGCGAGCCTGCTCGCCCTCGGCCTGCCGGCGCACCACGCCTTCGCCCACGAAGGCATCGCCGCCTGTCTCGCTCAGGCCAGCTCCGGCCCTGTCCTCACCAGTGGCAGCTGCGGCGAGGCGCTCAAGCTGTTCAGCGGGCGGTACCTCAACAGCGGAGCCGGGGGGCTGATCCCCTGGCTCAACTTCCTGCCGGCGGCCATCGGCGTGTTCGTCGGCGCCCCGCTGCTGGCTCGGGAGTTCGAGCACGGCACCTGGCGGCTTGCCTGGACACAGGCCGTGCCGCGCACCCGCTGGCTCGCCGTCAAGCTCGTCCTGCTGGTCGCGGGCGTCGCCGCGCTGACGGCGGTGACCGCCGTCCTCTTCACTTGGTACCGCGGGCCGTTCGACCAGATCGACGGGCGCATGTGGGCCAGCGCGTTCGACTTCGAGGGCCTCACCATTCCCGCCTACGCGCTGTTCGCCTTCGCGCTCGGCATCCTCGCCGGCATCCTCACCCGCCGCATCGTGGTCTCTATGGCCGTTACCCTGGGCGGCTTCCTCGCCGTCCGCCTGCCGGTCGAGTTCTGGCTGCGGCCCCACTACCAGCGCCCTGTCACGATGACCGTCGACCCGCTCTCCACCCAGGGGCCGACGCGCGTCGACCAGGTCCTCAGCACCAACCTGATCGACTCCGCCGGCCACACCCTCAGCGACCTCCAGACCCGCCGAGTGATGGACGCCGCCCTCCAGGGAGCCACCCGCGGCGACGTCAACACCTACCTGCAGGCCCACAGCTACCACTGGAGCTATGTCTTCCAGCCCGCCGCCCGCTTCTGGCACTTCCAGCTCATCGAAGCCGCCATCTTCATCGGCTTGGCCGCGGCCCTCCTCACCAGCGCCGTCTGGCTACTCCGCCGCCGCGTCGGTTGACCGATATGGCTGGATGCTGGTCCGCCAGCGTGGCAGCCATCGACAATATAAACATCCGATCAAGCCGGGGCTTGTCACCGTCCCTGGCAACCTTGGTAAGGACTTGTCGCACGGCTTGGTGTGCAGCATCCTCAAGCAAGCTGGACTGTTGAAGGGTGATCGATGACTGTGAATGTCTATACCTACCTTGTCGTGATCGAGCGTGCCGAGGATGGCGGCTACGGCGCTTGGGCGCCTGATCTGCCTGGATGTGTGGCGATTGGGGAGACGCTCGAGGAGTGCGAACGGCAGATGCAGGAGGCGGTCGCCTTCCACGTCGAAGGGTTGCGTTTGGAGGGCGAGGCGGTCCCTGAACCTTCGGCGGTTGCCGCCACGCTGGTCAAGGTTCCCGCGGCGTAGCTGGCTGGGCGACTTCTGCGAACACGCGGGCGCGGAAGTGCGCTGCCAGGTTGGCGACGTCGGCGCCGAGAGAGCGGCGGTCGGTGAGCGGGGGGAAGTGCTCGCGGGTCTCGGCGGCGAGGCGGGCGAGCCGCGGGGGCGGGTCCAGGGTGTTGCCGGCAAGCCAGTGGCCGGCGGCGGCGGCCACGAGGGCGAGCGCGGCGTCGAGGCTGGCGGCGGCGGTCTGTTCGCGGGACCAGGCGAGGAAGGAGGGGGCGGTGACGTCGTTCTGGCCGGGCCCGGCGCGGGGGAGCAGCGGCGGCTGGGCGGCGGCGCGGGCTTCCTCGGAATAGCCGACCGCGACCATCAGCAGCAGGTGGAGCAGCAGCTCGCCGCCGTCGGCGCGGCTGGCTGGGGGGGAGACGGTGAAGGTCAGGTGCTCGACGTGGCGTTCGGCGAGCTGGCACAGCTCCGCCCAGCAGACCGTCAGGTCATGGAGGGCGGCGGGGGCGGCGGCGTTGTGGTAGCCGCCGGTGGAGAGGACGCGGCCGTCGGGATGCTCCGGGTCCGGTGCGTTGGGTGATGGCGGCAGGTACACCGGGTTGTCCGACACTGAGCGCAGCGACACGGTGGCGACGTGCTCGGCGGCGTCCAGCACCCGTTCGGCCTGGCCGAGTACGCGCGGGAGGATGCGGTAGCTGACCGGTGCCTGGTAGGGCCGGCGCCCGTCCGGGCTGGCCATCCCCCGCCCGCCCTCCACACTGTCCATACTGTCCATGCCCAGCAGCGCCCGCAGCTTCCGCAGCGCCCGCGCCTCGTGCTCGTCACCCCAGAGGGCGTCCAGGGCCGGGTCGTAGGCGTCCAGCGGCGCGCGGAACGCCTCGGCCGAGAGCGCGAAGACCTCATAGGCGAGCGCCAGCCGGGCGCGGGCTGAAAGCACCGCGTCGGCGCTCAGGGCGGCGGCGCAGGGGGAGCCGTTGATCAGCGCCAGGCCCTCCTTCT
>DASWDC010000240.1:0-14143 GCA_036395655.1 Actinomycetota bacterium
CGGATTCAGCGGTGGAACCCGCGCCCGCGCTGGCCGCGCTCCCACCCCCGGCGCTTCCCACCGGGGCGCCAATGGCTGGCCTGGCCGCGTCACTCGACGACGCCGTCTTGCCGCCAGCGGTGCAGCTGGAAGCCGCCAGTCCCACCAGCAGCGCGAGCCCCACCAGCCCGGCCGCTGTCCCGATCGTCCGCGGCCTCACACCGCTGCTCCTGCCTGTGCCCATGCCCGACCTCCCGGTCTCGACACCCGCCGCGCTTGCCTTGCGTCCGCCTCTTTGAGGGCGGGGAAGGCCCGCCGGTTCCCGGCCCCTGGCCCGGTGCGTGCTTGAGGTCGCTTGCCCTCGGGCACGAACTTCTGCGAGCCTTCCGGCCTGCACAGTTCGCCAACCAGGGAGCCGCCCGTGGCTGTCGCCGTCTCGCCCACCACGACCACAACCACCACCGGCACCCGCCGGGGACTCGTCCTCGGCCTGTTCGTCGCCTCCGGCGCCGCCGGGTTGATCTACCAGGTCGTTTGGTCCCGCGAGCTGGTGCTGGTGTTCGGCAACACCACCCAGGCGGTGGCGACGATCGTGACCGCGTTCATGGCCGGCCTCGGCTTCGGCAGCCTGGTCGGCGGGCGCCGTGCCAGCCGCACCGCCAACCCGCTCGCCCTCTACGGGATGGTCGAACTGGCCGTGGCGGTCTACGCGCTGCTGCTGCCGTTCGCCTTCGCGAGCCTCGGCGACCTCTACCGGGGGGTCTATCCCAGCCTGGTGGAACACCCGGCCGGACTGACCGCGGTGCGGCTGCTGCTCGCGCTCGCGGCGGTCGCCCCCGCCACCTTCCTGATGGGCATGACCCTGCCGCTGCTGGTCCGCCACCTGGTCCGCACCCTGGACGAGGCGGGGGCACGCCTCGGCGAGCTGTACGCGGCCAACACCGGCGGCGCGTTCACCGGCACGCTGCTGGCCGGCTTCGTGCTGATCGAGTTCCTCGGCCTGCGCCGCACCAGCTATGTCGCGGTGGCGCTGAACCTGCTCGCCGGCCTGGGCGCCCAGTTCCTCGCCCGCCGCGACCGGGAACGCGACAGGAACCGGGTCGCCGCGGGTGGAGGCGAAGCGGGGGGAGTGGCGCGTCCGGAACCGAGGTCCGCCGCGGTTGTTGACCTCACCGGGCCGGAGCGGTTGCGGCGGCGGCTGGTGCTGGCGGCCACCTTCGTGTCGGGCTTTGTGGCGCTCGCGCTCGAGGTGCTGTGGACCAGGATGCTCGCCGCGGGAACCGGGGTGAGCATCTACATCTTCGCCACCATCCTGGCGATCTACCTGCTCGGCATCACGCTCGGCAGCGCCGCCTACCGGCGCTGGACACGTCCCGGGTGGGAGCGGCTGGCGGTGCTCGGGCTCTGCCTCGGCGCGATCGGCCTGCTCGCCCAGCTCACCGTGGTGCTCGGCAGCGGCGTGGCCGGGAGCCCGTCGTTCCTGGTCCGCTCGGTGGTGATCCTGCTGCCGGCGACCGCCCTGATGGGCTTCGCCTTCCCGCTCGCCGGGCGGCTGCTGGTGCCGTCGGCGGAGCGCGCGGGCGCCAGCGTCGGCCTGCTGTACGCGGCCAACACCGCCGGCTCGATCCTCGGGTCGTTCAGCGCCGCGTTCATCCTCGCGGGCACCCTCGGGACCAACGGCTCGGTGCTGCTGCTCGGCGGCCTCAATCTGCTCACCGGTGCGGCCCTGCTGCTGGCGGGGTCCACGGAGAGCGCCACAGGGAGAGGGCGGACGCTGGTGGGACGGCCGGTGGCGGCCGCGCTCATCGTGCTCGCGGTCGGCGGGCTGGTCGCCTCCTCCCTGGACCTGCCGGTCACCCGCACCGCGACCGAGAACCGGCTGCGCGCGACCGGGCTGCCGGTCACCCACGCCGAGGACGAGCTCGCCACCGTCGACACGCTCGGCGGGCCAGCGGCCGGACGGCGGCTGCTGGTCGGCGGGGTGGGCATGACCTCGCTCACCGTCGACACCAAGCTGATGGCATACCTGTCCAAGGCGCTGCGTCCCCAGGCGCGGGACTTCCTGGTGATCGCGTTCGGCATGGGCGGCACCTTCCGCGCCGGGCTGAACGCCGGCTTCCAGACCGACGCGGTCGAGCTGTCGCCGACGGTGCCGAGCCGCATGCCGGTGTTCTTCCCCGACGCGGAGCGCTGGCTCCACGACCCCGACGGCCACGTGATCGTCAGCGACGGACGCAACTACGTGCGCCTCACCCGCAAGCACTACGACGTGATCGCCGCCGACCCGCCGCCGCCGGTCGAGAGCGCCGGCTCGGTGGTGCTCTACACCCGCGAGTTCCTCACCGAGGGCAAGGCGCGCCTCAACCCGGGCGGCGTGTTCATGCTCTGGGTCCCCTACTCGGTGCCGCTGGAGGACCTGAAGACCCACGTGCGCACCTTCCACGCGGTCTTCCCTCACGTCAGCCTGCTGCTCGCCCCGGCCCGCCACGGCGTCTACATGTTCGGCTCCGAGGCGCCGCTGACCTTCGACGACCAGTCGCTCCTCAACGTCTTCCGCGACCCGGTCGTCCGGGGCGACCTGACCGGCTCCCCCGACTACCGGCCGACCGACCCAGCCGGCTGGGTCCGCGCCACCCACCACGCCGAGTGGCTCTCCGACGACCAGGTGAGTGCCTTCACCGGCCCGGGTCCCCTGATCACCGACGATCAGCCCCGCTCGGAGTACTACTTCTGGCGCCGTGCCAAGATGGCCGACCGCCGCTATATCAACGAGGCGATGCTGCGCGCCGCCGCCCCGTAGGGGTCGCCGCCGAGCCACGCGCGCCCACCGCTCCGCTCGCTCCGGGTCCGAGTTCCGCTGCCCCTCCCCCTCCCCCGGCGCACACGCCGCTCCTACAAACTCCGAGCCGCCATCGGAGCAAACCGCGAATACTGCCCCTGGAACGTAACCACCACGGTGTCGGTTGGGCCGTTGCGGTGCTTGGCCAGGATCAGGTCCGCCTCCCCCTTACGCGGCGACTCCGGGTCGTAGATCTCGTCGCGGTAGATGAACAGGACACAGTCTGCGTCCTGTTCGAGCGAACCACTTTCCCTCAAATCGGACAGCATAGGCTTTTTGTCCGATCTTGCTTCGGGGTTTCGAGAGAGCTGCGAGATCGCGATCACCGGGACTGCCAGCTCCTTCGCGAGGAGCTTGAGGCCGCGGGACATTTCGCTGACCTCCTGCTGGCGGTTGTCGACCTTCCTGCTTGCCTGCATCAGTTGGAGGTAGTCGACCACGACCAGGCCAAGACCATGACGTTGCTTCAGACGTCGGCATTTCGCACGGATTTCCATCAACGTGGTCGAGGCAGAATCGTCAATGAACAGCGGCGCGTCCGCGAGCCTCCCGAGAGAACGTGTCAGCCGGGTCCAGTCGGATTCATCCATCCGCCCGGTCCGCAGCCGCTGCATGTCCACCGAGCACTCCGCGCACATCAGCCTCTGCACCAACTCGCTCTTACTCATTTCCAGCGAGAAGATCACTGATGTCACGTTTGCCTTGACCGATGCATTTCGTACGATATCCAGCCCCAAGGTCGATTTGCCCACCGCGGGCCTGGCCGCGACGATGATGAGGTTGGAGGGTTGGAGGCCGGAGGTGACGCGGTCGAGGTCGGGGAAGCCGGTGGGGACGCCGGTGATTTCGCGGTGGTCGTCATGGAGGCGTTCGATGGCTTCGAGGGTGCTGGTGAGGACCTCGCGGAGGGACTGGTAGTCGTCGGCGACGCGGCCTTGGGCGACCTGGTAGACGAGGGATTCGGCGGTGTCGACGGCGCGCTCGGTGTCCTGGGGCGTCTCGAAACCGAGTTGGACGATGCGGGTGCCGACGTCGATCAGGCGCCGCATCGTGCCGGCTTCCTTCACGATGCGGGCGTAGTAGGCGGCATTGGCGGCGGTGGGGACGCCGGCGAGCAGGGTGTGGAGGAAGGGGGCGCCGCCGACGTCGGCAAGCTGTCCGCCGCGGCGCAGTTCCTCGGAGACGGTGACGGCGTCGACGGCCTGACCATGGCTGTAGAGGCCGAGGATGGCGTTGAAGACGGTGCGGTGGGCCGGGCGGTAGAAGTCGTCCTCGTGGAGGAGTTCGAGGACCTCGGCGATAGCGTCGCGGGAAAGGAGCATCGAGCCGAGGACGGATTCCTCGGCTTCGATGTTGTGAGGCGGGATGCGCTCGTAGGCTGGGGAAGCGCTGGCCCGCGAGCCCCCGCCCTCGGCGACCGGTGGGCGGATGGCCATGGTGCTCTCCTTGGTCGGTGGTGCCGCGGCCCGTGTGCGCTGGCGCTAGCCCGGGACGACCTCCAGGTTGACGGTCGCTTCGACCTCGGGGTGGAGGCGGACGTGGAGCTGGTGGGTGCCGGTCTGCTTGATGGGGTTGTCGAGGTGGATGCGGCGGCGGTCGATCTCGACCCCGCCGGTGCGCTGGACCGCCTCAACGATCTGGGGCGTGGTGATGGAGCCGAACAGGCGGCCTTCCTTGCCCGCCTTGGCGGGGATCACCACGCGGAGGGACTCGAGGTGGGTGGCGATGGTCTGCGCCTGCTCGAGGTTGGCGATCTCTCGGGCGATGCGGCGCGCGCGGATGCCGTCGGCCTGCCGGACCGCGCCCGGGGTGGCGAGCCGGGCGAGGTTGCGGGGCAGCAGGTAGTTGCGGCCGTAGCCGTCGGCGACCTCGGCAATGTCCCCGGGGGCGCCGAGCCCGCGGACCTCCTGGTTGAGAATGACCTTCACGTCGGGAACCTCGTCTGTGTCTGGGTCGCTTCCGTGTCGCTAGCGAATCGAGTAGGGGAGCAGGGCCATCTCGCGGGCGTTCTTGATCGCCGTGGCGACGTCGCGCTGGTGCTGCGAGCAGTTGCCGCTGACCCGCCGGGCGCGGATCTTGCCCCGGTCGCTCATGAACTTGCGCAGCAGGTTGACGTCCTTGTAGTCGATGAAGTCCTGCTTCTCGGCGCAGAACTGGCAGAACTTGCGCTTCGGCTTGCGCTGAAACGTGCTCTTCGGCATTCGCATCTATCCTTCGTCTCTTACCGGGGCACTCCGATCCACCGAAGTACCCCGGACCTCGCTTCGGCTCGCCTAGAAGGGCGGCTCGTCGCTGAACTGGCCGCCGCCCCGGGACCCGCCGGCGGAGCTGCCGGCGGAGCTGCCGGCGGAGCTGCCGGCGAAGTCACCGCCGCCCCGGGAAGAGCGTTCGACCTTGGCGGTGGCGAACTTCAGGCTGGGGCCGATCTCGTCGGCCTCGATCTCGGTGACGGAGCGCTTCTCGCCCTCTGGGGTTTCCCAGTTGCGCATGCGCAGGCGGCCGACGACGATGCAGCGGGAGCCCTTCGTCAGGGTCTCAGCCACGTTCTCGGCCTGCTGGCGCCAGACGTTCACGCGGAAGAACGAGGTCTCGCCGTCCTTCCACTGGTCGCCCTCACGCATGCGGGGGGTGACCGCCAGGCGGAAGTTCGCCACGGCCGCCCCGTTGGCGGTGAAGCGCAGCTCGGGGTCGTCGGTCAGGTTGCCGACCACCATCACTTGGTTGTCGTTTGCCACTGGGGATCCACCTCACTCACATCCCGCGCCGGCCTTGGGCCGGGCACGATCCGGTATGACGGCCCAATCGATCGAGACCGATCGGGATCGGGCCAGCGGGGAAGGGAGACGCCACTTGGGTCACGGGGTCGCCGTGCGCGCGGCGGTTCAGGCCGCCGGACGGATCACCTTGTGCCGGATAACCCCGTCGGCAAGGCCGAGCACTCGCGAGAGCTCGTCGACCGTGGCGGCCTCGGCCTCCAGCTCGACGACCGTGTAGTACCCCTCGGTGATGTGCCGGATCTCGTAGGCGAACCGGCGCTTTCCCCAGTGGTCGATGTTCCGCACCGTGCCACCGCGGGTGGTCACCGTGGTCAGGAACTTGTCGACCGCCGCCTTGGCGTCTTTGTCCTCCAGGCTGGGGTCGAGGATGATCATCACTTCGTAGTTGCGCATTGACGCATGTCACCTCCTCTGGACTATGGCGGCCCCCGCACGTGGGCGAGAGCAGGAGTGTGAAGTCGAGCGAGGGTAGCAGCGCGGTGCCGTTGAAGGCAACGAGCCAGAGCCCGCTGCTTCCCGCGAGCCCGACGATGACCACGACGATCCCATCCATGCGTGCAGTCTGACATGGACCCCCGACAGTCGTCGTTCGTTGTCCACAGCCTCTGACCAGGGAAACAAGCACCGCGCGGGTCATTACGAAGGATTCGGCGCCGCTTCTGGCCCCGGCCTGACGAAGGTCCACACCACCACGGCGGTGATGGCGACCAGCAGCAGGTTGCGGACGGTGAGCAGGCCGATGTCGACCGCGTCGAAGCGGATCAGCTGCGGGTAGCGGAACGGATAGATCACCTGGGTGGCCGCGGCGGCGGCGACCAGGGCCAGCAGGGCCGGCCGGGCGCGGCGGCGGTCCGCCAGACCGGCCAGCAGCGCGGCGATCCACACCAGGTACTGCGGCGACAGCACCCGGGCTGGCAGCATGAAGGCGAACACGCCGATCAGGAAGGCGGGCGCCCAGTCCCGCGGGCGCAGGCCGCCCCGCCGCCAGGAGCACCAGCCGACCAGCGCGACGGCGGCGACCAGGGTGGCTGCTGTGGCGGCAACCGAGATGGTCTTGACCGGCGCCGACAGGCTCGACGCCAGATGGTAGGCGCCGAAGTCGAGGAACGACCGGGTCGCCAGCCCGGTGGCCAGGTGGACGAGGTCGATCGCGTTGGCGGGCAGGCTCTCGATCTGCACACCCCGGGCCGTCTGGTAGTTGACCGCGTTGAGGGTGCCATGCACCGACAGCAGCAGTGCCGGCACCACGGTCACGGCGAACCCGAGCAGGAAGGGCGGTACGGTGCGCCGCAGCGTCCGCCACCACCCCCAGCCCTGTGCCGGCACCAGGCCGAGCACCAGCAGGGGAGCGAGCACCAGGGGGAACAGCTTGGCCGCGGTGCCGAAGCCGAGCGCGGCGGCGGCCCACCCGGCGCTGCCCTCGGCCGCCAGCGCGGCTGCCAGCAGGATGCAGACCGCCGGCACCAGGTCGAAGCGGAGCACCAGCAGCGGCCCCACGGCGAACATCAGCAGGACGTAGGCGAGCGGGATGCGGCGCCGGGCGGCGTCGGCGGCGCGGGCGAGCCGCATCGCGGCGTAGAGACCAACCGCGTCGACCAGCAGCATCTCCACCGCGAAGGCCAGGCGGTACCCGGCCCCGGCTCCGGTGACCAGGCCCGGGATGACGGTGAACGGCACGCTGCCCGGCGGGTATTCGATGGCGATGTCGCGGTAGGGCAGCTCGCCCTGGAACATCCGCTCGACCCGGGCGCCGTAGGTGCGGACGTCGCCGAACAGGCCCCCCGAGTACAGCCGCGGGTTCAGGGAGACGATCAGCAGCAGCACCCTGGTCGCCACCCAGAGCCACAGGAGCGGCGTGGCGGTCCAACGAGTGGACGGGACCTGTTCCACAGGCGGATTGGCGACGGCGGCGGGCACGGCGGGCATGGGACGCGCCTATCGCGTGGTGGTGGTTGGGCGGAACCTCGTGGTCGACGTCGCGAAGCCGAAGGTGGTGCTGGTCGGCAAGGTGCTGGAGGTGGGGGAGGACGAGGGCGGGAGGGTGCTCGGCGGCAGGCTGGTCGGCACCTCCGTCGTCGGCGTCGTCGGCGCGGGAGCCACGGTGGTCGCGGGGGCCGGCAGGACGCTCGCCTGCTGCGGCAGCTGGAAGGCGGTGCCGGGCGTGCCCTGGGTCGCCGCCGCCATGAAGTTGTGCCAGATCTCGGCGGGAAGCGAACCGCCGGTGACATTCGCCACCCCATGCAGGTTCACCATCGGTTTCGGGGTGGTGTACCCCATCCACACCGAGGTGACCAGGTCGGTGGTGTAGCCGACGAAGCGGGCGTCCTTGCTGTCGTTGGTCGTGCCGGTCTTGCCGGCGACCTGGCGGTCGGGCAGCCGGGCGGCGGTGCCGGTGCCGTGCTCGACCACGCTGCGCAGCGCGAAGCTCATGGTATTGGCGGTGTTGGCGTCGAGCACCGTCTCGGAGCGGTGCGGCGGCAGCTTGATCAGGTGGCCCTTGGCGTCCTTGATCCACTCGACCAGGAACGGCTCCTGGTGGACGCCCTGGTTGGCCCAGGTCCCGAAGGCGGAGGCGAGCTGCAGGGTGGTGACGTCGCTCGGCCCGAGCGCCAGCGAGGGGACGTGGGCGAGGTTCGGCTTGTGCTCAGCGGAGTTGAGGGTGGTATCCAGGCCGGTACGGTGAGCGAGCGCCGCGACCCGGTCCGGCCCCGACTGGCCGTTCCGGGCGAGCTGGTTGAGCAGCATCGTGTAGGCGGTGTTGACCGATTGGGTGGTCGCCTGCAGCAGGGAGATCTTGCCGCTGAAGTGCTCGCCCGCGAAGTTGCGGATCGTCTGGACGTCGTCGGGCTTCGGCTTCCCGGTCGGGATCAGCAACTTGTCCGGCGCGAGGAGCGGCTGGTCCAGGGTGACCCCGTCGAGCAGGGCCTGCTCCAGCACGAACGGCTTGAAGGTCGAACCGGCCTGGCGCCCGGGGGGGTCGGTGGCGTAGTCGAACTGGTGGGTGGCCCACTGCTTGGCGCTGGCGCCAGCGTAGATGGCGCGCACCGCCCCGGTCTTGGGGTCGAGCGCGACCAGCGAGGCGGGCGGGTCCCCCTGCTGGTTGAGGATGCCCTTCACGGCGGCCTCGGCCTGGGCCTGCATCTTGAGGTCCAGGGTGGTGCGCACGCTGAAGCCGCCCTGGGCGACCGCGGCGGCGCCGAACTGGTCGACCAGGTACTGGCGCACCAGATCGAGGAAGAACGGCGCCTTGGAGTTGGCGATGCCGCTGGCGTGAACCGTCCAGTTCTCGGCAATCGGGGCGGCCTCGGCCTTCGCGGCGGCGTCGGCGCTGAGCCAGCCGCGCTGTTGCATCACGCCGAGGATGAAGTTGCGGCGCTCCTTGGCGATCCGCGCGTTCGGCTTGCGGGTGTAGACCTCGGGGGCGCGGATGGCTCCGGCCAGGGTCGCCGCCTGCGCCGGGGTGAGCTTCTCGACCGACTTGCCGAAGAAGGCGTGCGCGGCGGCGTCCACGCCGTAGGCGCCGTGGCCGAAGTAGACCGCGTTCAGGTAGGAGCCGAGGATCTGGTCCTTGGTGTAGTGGTGCTCCAGCTTGATGGCGATCACGGCTTCCTTGACCTTGCGGAACATGGTCCGCTCGTTGCCGACCGCCGGGAAGACGTTCTTCACGTACTGCTGGGTGATGGTCGAGCCGCCCTCGGCGACGCGGCGCTGGACGACGTTGGACCAGGCGGCGCGCAGCAGCCCCTTGTAGGAGAGGGCCCCGTGCTTGTAGAAGTCGCGGTCCTCGGCGGCGAGCACCGCCTCGCGCATCACCGGCGGGATGTTCTTGAAGTCGACCACCTGGCGGTTGGCGATCGGCGAGATGGTGCCGAGCGGGGCCCCGTTGGCGTCGCTGAAGGAGATGCTCTGCGCCGGGGGCGCCTGGTTGGTGACCGGCAGCTTCGCGAAGGCGTAGACCACGCCGATCACGACGCCGAAGAGAATCGCGATGACTGGCACGGTCAGCCATAGCACCCAGAAGAGGATGCGCTTGGTGCGGGGCCGCTGGGGGGCGGTGTGGAGCCGTGCGGTTCGTGAGGGCACGGTGGTACGGGTCGCCATGGCCAAGGACTCTACCCCAGGGCAGGCGAAAACCTGGAACCGGGCCAACCTGGGGGGATCAAGCGGGAAATTTCAGCCGGCTGGGCAGGCGCGCGGACGGGTCAGCCGGCGTGGCGGCGGCCGAGCAGGTAGTGCTGGGCGAGGTGATTCCAGGAGCAGCCCGTGCAGACCTCGACCACGTAGCAGGCGAACTCGTCCATGGTGCGATGCAGGTCGGCGAGGGCGGCGCTGGGCCAGACGCGGCCGGACTCCTGCCGGAGGGCGTCGCCGAACACGTAGGTGACGTGGGTGAGGCAGGTCTCGGCGCAGACCGGGCAGGGGGTGCGGGTCGATTCACCCACGTTTCGGGCGGCGCGCAGCAGCTCGGGGTGGGCGTCGCAGACGTCGCCGCGGGTGAGGCCCCCGAAGCGCAGCTCCCGCAGCTTCGCCCGTTTGGCGAGGGTGTAATCGACCAGGCGCATGGAGGCAGTGTAGGGCGACAAGGCAGCTATTTGACAGCCTGATCCTGGCGCATCTATCGTGTCGATACATCGAGTCGATATATGTCGAGAGAACCGCGAGGGGGCCCCACCCGTGCTCGAGCTTGCCGTCCTTGGCCTGCTCAAGGAGTCGCCCATGTCCGGATACGAGCTGAAAAAGCGGCTTACCGTGACCCATGGCGCCTTCTGGCGAGTCAGCTTCGGCTCCCTCTACCCCTGCCTCAAGCGGCTGCTCGCCGACGGGGCGCTCGCGGTGGAGGAGTCGTCGCAGTTCACCTCGCGCAAGAAGCACGTGTACCGGTTGACTGAGCATGGCGAGCGGCTCTTCCAGGAGATGCTCGAGTCGACCGACGCCCACGACCTCGAGCAGGACCGCTTCTCCCTGCGACTGGCGTTCTTCCGCTACCTGGGTCCGGAGAGCCGCCTGGACCAGCTCGAACGCCGCCGGGGCTACCTCCAGGAGCGGCTCGCCGACCTGCGCGCGTCGCTGCGCACGGTCCGCGACCGCCTGGACGCCTACACCATCGAGCTGATGGACCACGGGCTCGACGCGCACGAGCGTGAGATCGCCTGGCTCGACCGCCTGATCGCGGCCGAGCGGCACTCGACCTCGGCCGCGGCCGCGGCCTCGGCGCCGCAGCCCCCGCCCCTGCCCGCGCCCCCACCGGACCAGAAACCGGCAACAACGCCGGCACGAACAGAAGGAGTCAAGACGTAATGGCCAAGGTACGCGTCGCGATCGTCGGCGTGGGCAACTGCGCCTCGTCGCTGGTGCAGGGCGTCCAGTACTACCAGGACGCCCTGGAGGGGGACGACGTTCCCGGGCTGATGCACGTCGAGCTCGGTGGTTACCACGTCCGGGACATCGAGTTCGTCGCCGCTTTCGACGTCGACGCCAAGAAGGTTGGGCTCGACCTCGCCGAAGCGGTGCTCGCCAGCGAGAACAACACTATCCACCTGGCCGACGTCCCGCCCCTCGGGGTCGAGGTGCGGCGCGGCCCGACCCTGGACGGCCTCGGCCGCTACTACCAGGAGATGATCACCGAGTCCGAGCAGGCGCCGGTCGACGTGGCCGCCGCGCTGCGGGACGCCCGCGCCGACGTGCTGGTCTGCTACCTGCCGGTCGGCTCCGAGGAGGCCGCCCGCTCCTACGCCGCCCAGGCGATCGAGGCCGGAGTCGCCTTCGTGAACTGCCTGCCGGCGTTCATCGCCACCGACCCCGCGTGGGCGGAGCGCTTCCGCGCCGCCGGGTTGCCGATCATCGGCGACGACATCAAGTCGCAGGTGGGCGCCACCATCGTGCACCGGGTGCTGAGCCGCCTGATGG
Organism: Actinomycetota bacterium; assembly: GCA_036395655.1. Classification (GTDB taxonomy): domain Bacteria; phylum Actinomycetota; class CALGFH01; order CALGFH01; family CALGFH01; genus DASWDC01. Next base: position 11,503 of record DASWDC010000240.1, read on the forward strand.
AGGACCGCGGGATCACCATCGACCGCACCTACCAGCTCAACTTCGGCGGCAACATGGACTTCATGAACATGCTGGAGCGCGACCGGCTGCAGTCGAAGAAGATCTCCAAGACCCGGGCGGTCACCTCGCAGCTCGAGCACGACCTCGGCAAGCGCAACGTCCACGTCGGGCCCAGCGACCATGTCCCGTGGCTGGACGACCGCAAGTGGTGCTACATCCGCATCGAGGGCCGCGCCTTCGGGGACGTCCCGCTCAACCTGGAGCTCAAGCTCGAGGTCTGGGACTCGCCCAACTCGGCTGGCGTGGTGATCGACGCGATCCGCTGCGCCAAGCTCGGCCTGGACCGCGGTCTTGCCGGCCCGCTGCTGGGCCCGGCCTCGTACTTCATGAAGTCGCCGCCGGTGCAGTACACCGACGACGTCGCCCGCCAGGCCGTCGAGGACTTCATCGCCAACAAGACCTGACCCATGCGCTGAACCGGCCGCCTCGCCGCGCCGTCGCCCACAAGGAACCCGGGCGGCGGCGCGTTTCGCTTGCGCGCAGCTGCGCTCCCGCGCCGCAGAAGACCTGGTCGCAGGGCCGTCTGGAAGCCGCGGAAAGTGATCCTCAAGGCAGGGCAGGGACGGAAGCTGCCGAGATAAGGGCGTATCTGCACCCGCCGCGTGCCCTCGCATGGGCACAGAAAGGACTCGTGGATGCCGAGTACAACCAACCGCCGCCCGCTCCGGCGCCTTCTCCTGGTGCCGGTGCTCGGCGTCGCGGTGCTGTCAAGCGTCGCATTCAGCGGGATCGCCTACGCGGCGACCCCGCAAGCGGCCACAGCGCCGGCGCAGCCGTCGGCCGACAAGCCGGCGACCGACAGCTCCAGCGGCAGCTCGAGCGCTGACAACAGCTCCAGCTCCGCCCCCTCCAACCCACTGGACATCGTCCTCAACGTGCTGAAGCCGGTCCTCGCGCTGGTCCAGGGCCTCCCAGACCAGCTCCTCGGGGCCCTGGGCACCAGTGGCAGCAGCAGCTCCGACAACAGCACCACCACCACCACGAGTGGCAGCAGCGCCGGCACCGCGAAGACCGAGGTGGCCATCCCAGAAGGCACCCAGGTCATCGCCGCCTGCCAGGAGCCGTCGGCCGACGCCTACACGGTCCACGCCGCGCTCCCGCAGGCCGTCTCCGGTCTTCAGGAAGGCACCTCGATCCAGCTGGACTCGAGCGCGCTGACCGGCCTCGCCGGCCAGGCCGTGCCGAACGTGCCGATGTGCGCCAGCAGCGACAGCATGATCAGCAACAGCTAGGCAGCATCACTTCAGTACCCCGGGGAGGCCGTGGTCGCGCGCCCAGTCGTGGAGCGCGGCGACGGCCTCCTCATTTGTCATCTGGCCCCGGTCCAGGCGCAGCTCCAGCAGGTGCGCGAGCGCCTGACCGACGAGGGGACCGGGCGTGATCCCGAGGATCTCCATGACCTGCCGGCCGTCGAGGGGCGGCTTGATGCTCGCCAGCTCCTCCTCGGCGGCCAGGCGGGCGATCCGCTCCTCCAGCTCGTCGCAGGCGGCGGCGAGCTGCCGTGCTTTGAGGGCATTGCGGGTGGTGCAGTCGGAGCGGACCAGGAAGTTGAGCCGGTCGAACAGCGGGCCGGCGTCGCGCACGTAGCGGCGCACCGCCGAGTCGGTCCAGCCAAGCCGATAGGTATGGAAGCGTAGGTGCAGTTCGACCAGGCGGCGCACGTCCTGGATGAAGTCCTTGGCGTAGCGCAGCTCGGTCAGGCGCCGCTCGGCCATCTTGGCGCCGACCACCTCGTGCAGGTGGAACGAGACGCCGTCAGAGCCGACCCGCCGGGTGCGCGGCTTGCCGATGTCGTGCAGCAGCGCGGCCATGCGCAGGGTCAGGTCGGGCTCGTCCTGGTCGAAGGCGGTGGCGCGCTCGACCACCGCGATGGTGTGGGCGAGGACGTCCTTGTGCCGGTGGACCGGGTCCTGCTCCAGCGCCAGCGCCGGCAGCTCCGGCAGGAAGCGAGCGGCCAGGCCGCTGTTGACGGTGAGCCAGAGGCCGTTGCCGGGGGCGCGGCCGCAAAGCAGCTTGGAGAGCTCGTCGCGGATGCGCTCCCGCGAGACGATGTCGAGCCGCTCGACCCGCTCGCCGATGGCCGCGAGCGTCTCCCTGGTCGGCTGCAGCTCCAGCTGCGACACGAAGCGGGCGGCGCGCAGCATCCGCAGCGGGTCGTCCTCGAATGAGCCGACCGGGTCGCCGGGGGTCCGCAGGCATCGGGCGGCCAGGTCGGCGAGGCCCCCGAAGGGGTCGACGAACTGGCCCTGCGGCAGGTGTACGGCCATGGCGTTGACGGTGAAGTCGCGGCGTGCCAGGTCCTCCTCGATGGTCGTTCCGAAGGTGACCTCGGGCTTGCGGGAGTCGTCGCGGTAGATGTCGGAGCGGAAGGTGGTGACCTCCAGCCGCAGGTCGCCCTTGCGCACCCCGACAGTGCCGAAGCGGACGCCCTGCAGCCAGACGCCGTCGTGCCAGTGGCCGGCGCGCACCAGCGCCAGGATCTCGTCCGGGGTGGCGTCGGTGGTGAAGTCGACGTCGGGGGAGGGGCGCTCCAGCAGCGCGTCCCGGACCGTCCCGCCGACCAGGTAGAGCTGGTGGCCGG